>JACQNR010000220.1 GCA_016202975.1 Acidobacteriota bacterium | reverse complement strand
GGCAAGTACTATGCCACCCATCCCGATGAGCCGGTAGTTTTGCATCGGTCGGAGATGGTTAATGCTCTACCTCCGTTTCAGGCCCTCAAAGATCCCGAATTGAGGCGGACTTTCGAGATTGATTTACTCAGTCTCCTAAACTCTTGGGGTTACACAGTCATTACCGTGTGTTTGGACAAGAAGCACAATGAAACATACACGGTCTGGCGGTAGGACCCTTATCACTACTGCTTAG
The DNA here is from genome assembly GCA_016202975.1 of Acidobacteriota bacterium. Classification (GTDB taxonomy): domain Bacteria; phylum Acidobacteriota; class Terriglobia; order UBA7540; family UBA7540; genus JACQNR01. The sequence continues at coordinate 2,804 of JACQNR010000220.1, read as the reverse complement.
AGGTTCTACGAGGAAACAACATTTTAGCCGGAATATCCTTCCGCAAAGGTTCGCCGATGAGATCGATGGCTGGATTGAAAGCGCGCGCCAAAATGAACAAGATCGTCCTCTCCATGCGGTGTATTCATTGGCTCACGCCTCTCATGTCGTCTATCCCGGGCACAGCTCTTTTTCCGGTTAAGAGAAGCTGTCCAGCCGCACTCAAGAGAACTGCCGCCACGCCGTGCGGATCGTTCACCGGCGTGCTTCGCCGCAAGTACTCCTCGACGGTTGCCAGCGGGTGCGTGCCCATACAGGTGCCATACACCATCCCATCCGCCGAGATCTTCTCCCTCGCAAGCGCTTCGAAAGCCTTGGCAGATACTTGCCGGTAAGGCTGCTCGGGAAGCAAGCCCTGGCGCACCGCCCGGGCAAAGTAATACGAGGTGAATGCGGTAGACGATGTCTCCTGATAGCTGTCGGGGCGGTCTACCACCTGGTGCCAAAAGCCCTGCCCGTCCTGGTAGCGCAACAAAGACCGTGCCAGATCGGTCAACACCGCAGCCACCTGCTCATGCTCTCGGGAACCGGGCGGCAGATAACTGAGCGATTCGACAAGACCGCGCAGAATCCACGCCTGCGCCCTGCCCCACTTGGTGGTGGTGACAGTTTGGGCCGATGCGTACCAGCCCCTGCCATGGTTCCACAACCCATTTGCTGGATCACGCAAGGCACTACGCAGCCGCTCAAACTGCTCGGCGGAGTCGCGATAAGTATTCGGATCGTGGCTGAGTGCGCCTGCCTTGGCCAGGCGGCTGGCGTACTCCTGCGCGTTATCGATCAAGATGGGCGTGAGCTTCGGATCAAGATACATTACCTCCACTCCAGGATTGAGCACGACTGCATATTCGGGGAAGTAATAGGAAACCACCCCATCGTAGGCGCGCAGCGCCTCGGCTTGATACTTGCGCGTTTCACTCAAGAACGGCTCGACATACTCCGGGTTCCTGAAGCGCTCATAGATCTCAAAGGGCAGGCTGCTGAACACCTGCAACCGATAGCTGTGCAAGGTGTAACCGGGCGGGAACTTACGATCGCGATTGACCTGGCGAACGAACTCTAGATAGCCGGGCTGACCACTCGCTTCACCCCAGGCGAGCAAAGCTTCGAGCTGAATATCGTTCGTGTATCCCGGGGGAAACTCCCGTTGCCGCAGCACTTGGTAAGCCACGCGGTCGCCGATCTGCTCCACAGAGAGCTTGGCGGCGGCTGCGGACTCCGCAAATGGCACTGATCGGGGCGCGTCCCTGCCGGAAAATTCATGCTTGCTACTCGCCCCATGGCTAATGAATGCGCCAGCCGTGAGCGCCCAAAGAATCGTGCAAAATCGAGTCTTCCCCATGCGCAATTTCTCTGTTTCTCTTATGAGCACGCTCCACCCCTTGCCAGTTTCACTCGTGCCCAAACCGGAATTAGTTTTTTTTGGCCTTCCTACGGTTGCAAGTATACACTCCGTGCCCTCCACCGAACCCATATTCTTTTCCAGTACGCCGCTAGTGGCATCCATACTCCCTTTTCGGACCCTGCAAGACGATCCTGCCACTCGCTGAAGTCAGCTTTCTCTGACACGACTGCATTCTGCAGCTATAGGAATCGCTTTCCCGCTGCCGCTGCCCTGGCTACGCCGCCGGCAGCGACAACGCCGCGATCCGCCCCAACATGCTGGCAAACAGCCGCCGCGTCAGATGGCCCTCGGCCAGCAGGAGCCAGTAGTAGCGTGCATGTTTCACCAGCCGCCCTCCCGTTTTCACCAGTCGCAGCTGGAGGCTCGTCAAAGACCAGTTCCCGATCCTTTGTGGCAATACCAGTCTCCGACAAAGATTGCCGAGGTTATAGGCGATGATGGTCAGCCACAGCCGCACCTTGTTGGACCGGAACTTGTGGCAACTCAGGCGGGTCATCTTCACAGCTTGTTTGCCTTCCTTGATCCACTGCTCGGCAGTACCTCGCTTGTTATAGAACCTCACCACCGCCCGGCTTGGCAGGGTCAGGTTCGTTACAATGAACCCTACTCGCGGGAATAGCTCCCCGAAGGAAGAGTTGAGGGAGAGCTGAAGGGGCTGGTTTTGTTTCTCACCCATAGGGTGCTGACCTCCGGAGCATCTTCAGCACGTTGCAGGCCACATGAACAAAGGTGCCGGAGATCAGCAAAGATCTTAGTGGCCGAAACTCATAACGGAAATCCGGGTTCAATTATCAATTTTCAATTCCAGCCCTTCCGCCCACTTCCTCACCTTCTGATAGTCCGCGCCTTCCAGTGTCTTCCGAAAATACAGTTCGCGAAATTTTCCCTTATTCGTCCGGTTCTTGAAGATGAGCTTTTCGACTTCCATCGCCACGTTCAAATTTTCGCGCAGGTAGGCGGGGCGGGCGACCATCTCCACCAACATCTGTTCGAGCACATCCAAGTCGTGCCAGTCGCCGAGGAGCTCCTGCAGTCCGCGCAGCCAAGCCAGAGTTTCGGCGCTCCCCGCCACGCCAAATTCGTGGAGAACTTCCACCAGATACCGCAGGCGCTTCGCGGCGATGCGCACTCCATGAATCACGCTGGACTGTGAATCCCGGTGTGACTCGGCAACCCGGGACTCGAACGCCTGCCAGGCGCCCACGAGCGACTCGCTCATCCGATCCTCAAACCGTTGTGAGGGGGTAATCGGAGATTCGCACTGATCCTCATTTGCCTCGTCGGAAACCTGCTGTTGATGCGCGAGGAGGGTCTTCAGGCGAATGTAAAACGCCGCCAGATTCTGCCGGCCGAGCTTGTG
>JACQNR010000214.1 GCA_016202975.1 Acidobacteriota bacterium | reverse complement strand
TAAGATGAGAATCTCGGCAATCGATGTTCGTGAGGTTTCGGAAGCGGAACGGCGCGAGTTTCGGTTGGGATTGATCAAGTCCACGGCGCACCTAGTGAATGTGGCGCGCGGCACGCTTGTGGACCCAGTATCGCTGTACCGGAACCTGGCCAAAGGCCGCGTGGCAGGGGCGGGATTGGATGTGTTCGAGTCCGAGCCACCCGATCCCCAAGATCATATCTTCATGTTGCCGAATGTTGCCGCCATGCCGCACATCGGCGGTGGGACAGACGCCTCGTCCCGACGCTGCGGGCAATGTGCGACTGCCAATATCGAACGCGTCGCGCAAAGCCTGGAACCGCCGTACCAGTTGAGACGTAGAGCCACGGCCATTCGGTGGTGCGCTAGTACGCTAACTGCTTCATCCGGAGATGCGATCCGATGAAAGTTCTGATCACCGATTACGCATGGAAAGGCCTTGACCCGGAGCGGGAGATTTTCGCCAAGGTGGGCACGAGCTTGGTTGTTGCGGATGCCGGAAGCGAAGACGAGTTGGCAAATCTTGCCGTCGATGTGGCCTGCGCGACTGAGTTGGGAATCGTGGTGACGAACGTGCCGTCGTATTGCGTGGAAGAGGTGTCGGACCACGCGCTGGCCTTGCTTCTCTCGCTGGCTCGAAAGGTGACCGCTTACGATCATGCCATCAAGGGAGGGCGCTACGACCTGCGTTCATTGGTGCCCTTCTATCGCCTTCCGGGCAAGACGCTGGGAATTGTCGGCTTCGGCAAGATCGGCCGCGCTCTATATCGCAAGGTTCGCGGGTTCGAATTCAAGATCCTGGTCTACGACCCGTATTTGGATCCGGCGTCACTGGCCGGGTATGACGCCGAGGCCGCGAGCTTCGAAGAATTGCTCGCCCGCAGCGACTTCATTTCGATTCACGTGTCGCTGACCACGGAAACCCGTGCCCTGTTCAACGCCGCGGCTTTAACCAGATGAAGCCCACATCTTTATTGATAAACACCAGCCGAGGTCCGGTGATTGATGAACAGGCTTTGCTCCAGGCTCTTAATGACGGCAGGATTGCCGGAGCAGGACTTGACGTTCTTTCGAGCGAACCCCCTTCACCTCAAGACCCGTTGATGCTCCATCCTCAGACCATCGTCACGCCGCACGCCGCGTTCTACTCAGAGGAATCCGTGGTCGAACTCCAGACCACAGCTGCCCGCCAGATGGCTGGGATCCTGTCGGGCCGCCGCCCACCCAACATCGTCAATCCGGAAGTTCTCAAGCGATCCAACCTGCGAGCGCGGCTCTGAACTCGGATCCGTGGAGAGACCTGTTAGGGTTCGCGATCATGGCGCGGCTGCGATTATGCCTCTGCGGCTGTCTCCATCCACCGATGGCGAGGATACCTGCGCTACAGCCGAAATCCACTTCGCCGGGACGGATACTCCTTGGTGCTTCATCTCCTCGGTGTTGAGGCTGCCGGAGCGCGGGTCATGGGGGTTCCAATTATTGTAGCTGGACAAGCGAGACTTCGGCCCGGTTATTCCCTGCGCCGTCGAAGGCAATGATTCCGGAAACGCCGTGGTATTCCGTGCGAGTGGCGAGTGCATCGCGCAGACGGGCGCGGTTGGGGCCGGATTGGCGCAGGCCTTGGGCAATTAGGCGCACGGCGTCGTAGACTTCCGCCGCGGCGAGGCTAGGAGCTGATCCGGTGCGGGCGCGGAAACGGTCGATGAAAGCTGCCCGCTCGCTGCCGGCGCTCGCAACGGCGGGAGCCACGGTCCATATATTCCGTTTTCCCCGCGCCACGCTGAGGAATGGTTCCTCAAGAGCCTTTCTGCACAGATAAATTTCGCCTCGCGCTCCCGAAATTCCCTCCAGCAAATGCGTTGCTGTCACCGCGCTCGTCCACAGGACTAAGGCCTGAGGTTCCAGAACCCGAATCTTGTTCATAATTGGAACGGTATCTTCGAGCGGCAGAGCGATCGCGATTCGCATCGGAGCTGGCGCCCTAAGCCGCTGCGCGGCCTTCTCAAATTCCTCCGCGCCCGCGCGGCCGTCGTGATCACTCTCTGAAATCAGCAGCACTCTTCGGAACGCGCGCCCGCGGTAGATATTCTCCGCAAACTCGCGCGCCTGGACGGCGTCGTTCGCTACGATACGGAACAGCCAGGGAATGTTGATTTGCGTCGTCGTGGCATCTGTCGCCAGCGTGACGACGGGCACGCCCAGCCTATTGCCGACCTGTTCGGAAAGGTGCGCGGCGCGGCCGTCCGAGGAGGTAACCAGGGCTACGGCGCGATCCTCCACGACCAGCTTGACGATTTCGCTTGAAGCGCGGCCCCAGAGCCCCGTCTCGTCGCGCGCAACAAGTGCCAGGTGCTGCCCGTCGGCGAGCGGCGAGGCTGACTCGTCTTCGATGGCCATCTGCGCGGCGGCGACCAGCGCATCGCCCTCAAGCTTCCGCGCGCCCTGCAGCGGCGCAATCAGCCCGATCTTGATCTCCGGGCCCCCGAGATCTCGAGAAGCCTCGCGGTCCGGCCCGGAGTAATTGATCGCTGCGCGATCGATGGAAGCGTAGGGTTGAGTGCGGGGCGAATTGTCTTGCGCGCACGCTTCGGCTGTGACGAGCCAGAAGGTCAACGCGATGAGGTTTCGAATCGCTCGCATGCGCCCTACCGTATCTCGGCCACGACCGGACCCTGCTGGGTTTCGCTCGACGCGGCTTTCCAGTAAACGAATTTGCCGTTTTCTACGCGGCTCAGGGTCACCGGGGAGACGTTCTTCAACGTGTAGTCGAAGGTGACGTCGCCTGCGACGCCCTTGTAATCCTTCAATTGATAATCGCGCAGCGTCTGCATGATGCGCCCCCGGTTCAGCCCAGCCTTCCCGATGGCCGCGATCAGCATGTTCATCCCGTCGTAGGCGTAAGCGGCGTAGGCGTCGGGATCCTCGCCGTATTTTTGGCGGTAACGGTCGCGGAATGCCGTCCACGCCGCATCCTGGCGCGAGGGATCGAGCGCGCAGGCCGTGACAAGGCCTTCGGCGGCGGGGCCGGCGATTTCGAGGAGCTTCGGATACGCCGTGCGGCTGGAACTGAAGACTGGCTGCTTCATGCCCATTTCGCGCATATGTTTGAGGATGAGTGCCGCCTCGGGCCACTCGGCCCAGATTACAAGGCCTTCAATTTTGGTGTCGCGCAACATGCGCAACTGGCGTGAGAAATCCATGTCGCCACGGTCGAACTTCACCTCCAGGGTCGGCTGACGCTGCATGCGCCGCGCCATGTCGTTGAAGACGCCGACCCCGATGCGTGCGTAGCGCGTCTGCGTGCGGATGACCCCGATGCGCTTCAGCTTGAGCTCGCGGAAGATGTGGTTGGCGAGCGCGTAGCCCTGCACGCGGTCGTCTGGGAAATTACTCAAAATCCATTGAATGCGCGTCTCGGTAACGGTGCGGTCGGTGGTGCCGGGGGAAAGAATGGGAACTTCGAGCTTGAGCGACTCGCGAATCTGGATGTGCGTGCTTTGGCCGTCGATGGAACCTAACACCGCCCAGCAATTGTCCTTGAACAGCATCGAGGGCAGAACCGTCGAGGACGCGCCCCAAAGCGCCGAGTCATTGTAGATCTTCAGGGCAAAGTGTTTTCCCTTGTAGCCGCCGCGCGCGTTCGCTTCCTCCATCGCCATCTGCGCGCCGTGCAGCATGGGAATGCCGAACATGGATTCGGGATTGTTTTCGAGCGGCCCCAGAAAACCGATGGCGATTTCGCTCAGCTTGCTGATGTCACCATCGGGCCGGTCGCTCGCCGCGCCGTTATATTCCACCGTGTTCTTATCCACGAACCATTCGTGGTACGGTTTGGTGAAGCGGCGGAAGGGCACCGCTTCGGTGGGCATGTTGGCGTAGCGCTTTTCGGGCGGCTCCTGAGTCTCGGCAGGTTTGGAAGAAGAAGACTGCGGCCACGCGGGCGGCGCCAAGGTAAGAAATATGATCAGCAAAAATAGCTTCTTAGGCACGATACCTCCTCCCGGCCAAAACCGGCTGTCCTACTACAGCGGCGCACCATCTCCGCCGCTTGTTGCCCCGCGCCAGTCCTCGGCTCACACAGCGGCGCTGTAAGTCCACCGCGTGGTGTGAGTTTCCGGTTCACCCTCTTGCCGCGTATTGATGAAATGTATGATTCGCCGGAGAGTCCGTGGACTGATGGCTTGCGCGGCGTCGCAGCGGGGCTTGGCGGCGTCCACACGGTCACTCGCCACCTCGATGATCAAGCCGTGCGCGCCGAACTCGATGGCCGCTCGGCTGGCTCCCTCGACCATCGCGGAGACGCCGGTCCCGTGGCTCGGGTCTACGATCACAGGGAGGAACGTCTCAGCTTGCACAGCGGGGACGACATTCAAGTCGAGCGAACAGCGTGCGTATTCGCCGTTCGGATACGCCTTAATGCCCCGTTCGCAGAGGACGATCTCGAGATTGCCTTCGTTGGCGATGTACTGGGCGGCGCCCAGCCATTCGCACAGGCTCGCCGCCATGCCACGCTTGAGGAGGACGGGCTTGCCGCAGCGGCCCACCTCGACGACCAGGGGGTAGTTCTGCATGTTGCGCGAACCCACCTGGAGCATGTCGGCGTATTCGGCCACCTGTTCGACCAGGCGAGTGTCCGTCACCTCGGTAACAACAGGTAGTCCGGTCTCGCGGCTCGCCTCCCGTAGAATTTTCAACCCCTCCAGGCCCAGCCCTTGAAAGTCGTGCGGGGAGGTGCGCGGTTTGTATGCGCCGCCGCGCAACATGTCGGCCCCGGAGCCTTTCACCGCGCGCGCCACTTCCAGCGTCTGCTCGCAGCTCTCCACGGCGCATGGCCCGGCAATCACCACCGGACGCTCCCCGCCAAAGCGGACTTTACCCACTTCAACCACGCGGGTCTGCGTCTCACCATAGCGCGGTGTCGTCTTGCGACTCAACAACGGACAGATTCTCGGCAAGTCGTTTACATTCACTTTCCCTGCAATGCGCATGGGAACCATCCTTGGTGAAGTCGAGGTGACCTGCGGACCGCCTCTCCCGACGAGACGTTCCAACTGAACGTCTCTACGCCGGCGATAGACCGGCGCAGCAGCCGAACATTACGCTGCCGGCCTCGGCTGCTCACCGTTGTTGGAGGCCGGAGTGCTGGATTCGAAAATCGCCATCGCCTCGATCTCGACGAGCAAGTCCGGACGGCAGAGAATCGCCTGGATACCCGTCGAAGCGGGCAGCGGATTCAGCCCCTGCTCCTGGAAAAATTGCGTCCGAATGGCATTGAACTCGGCGTAATCGTGCTCAATGTCACGCAGGTAGCAGGTGGTGCGCACGATGTCTTTCCAGGTGGCGCCTTCCGCTTCGAGTAGCGCGGTGATGTTCTGGTACGTCCGCCAGGTCTGGGCGGCGAAATCGCCCACGTGGACCGTACGGCCCTCCGCATCCACGCTGGCGGTGCCGGAAATCAGAAGGATGGTAACGCCTTTGATATCCAGACGCAGGGCGCGCGAAAAGGCCGACCCGTAGCTCGGCGCTTCATTGAGAGCCTGCGGGGCGCTGACCGCTTTTCGGGAAACCGTCTTTTGAGACTTTGGCGCCTTCTCCCTGGCGACCGCGGGTGCTTCGACGATCGAGCTTGGCATTGCCATAGAGTTGTGCCTCCATTTGGGGTTCACGGATTCCGTGGCTCAGGCCTTTGGCCGTCGCCACCCAGATATCCTTGCCTTGAAATTCCATGTTCAAGATGTAGTTGTGTGCGAGAGAAGTCGGAGCTTCGAGGGTGGTCTTCTTCTGATCCGGCCAGGTGATTTCTATTTCGCCGTGGCCATTTTGTTTGTTGCGCCGGTACGTGACCCAGGTGTTGGTTTTGTAGTCGAGAAAACTCAGTCCCTTGTCCGTGCAGGCCCAGACTTCATTGCCGCGCGACTTGGGAGCGTTGATGAAATCGGAAGCGAGACCGCTGTCCTTGGTCAAATAGTTGTGCCAGTTGCGGCCGTCATATCCGGTCAGGCCGAAGTACGTGGACCCCCAAGTCATTTTCGTGTCGGGATTAAATGCCACGTTGCTGACAATGATGTGGACCAGGCCCTGATTGCGGAAGAGTACTAACTCCATTTCCTCGTCGGGGTCGGTGTAGGGCTTCATGGTGTCGGTCGCGATGTCGTACTCGATCATGCCTCCGCCCCAGACGGCGAAATACACCTTGCCGATTTCGGGCGCCGGAGCGATGCCGTACGACCACGGCTCGTGGAAGGGGGCGTTGAACTCGCTCCAGTTGCGCCACTCGCCGGTCGAAGTGTCGAGGCGGCTGATGCCCGCCGTGGTGGCCACCCAGACCCAGTAGTCCTGGACGGCGACGCCGTAAATGATGTCGTTCAACAGGCCGCTGGTAAGGTTGGTGTAATTCTTGAATTGCCCGCCGGAAAACTGGCTGAGCCCGCCAAAGGTGCCGATCCACAGGTCGCCGTTTCTCTTGTCCACGGCAATCCCCATCACCACGCGATGCACCAGGCCGTCCCCGGTCCCGTACACTCTCGCGACCTTGCCGTTTTCAATCAGGACGAGTCCGTCTTCGGTGCCTGCCCAGACGCGCGGGCCGTCCACGGCCAGGCAGAAGACCTTGTCGTCGGGAATGCCATTCGCGGTGGTGAAGTTCTCCCAACGCGTAATGAGGGGTGGTTTCTCCGCGGCCAGGACGGTGGCCGTGACGAGCAGGATGACGATGAAGAGAAGTCTTTTCATAAGCAGCTCTCGAAACGCAAAATCCAAAAATCGAAAATCTCGAATCCACAATCCAAATTCAAAAATCCAAAATAGTCACAGTGTTTTCAGGTATTCGATCAAATCGTTCAACTGTTCCTTGCGCATATCGGACGTGACACCGTGGGTGTCATAGTTGTTGTAGATGGTCCAGATTTCCTCCAGCGTCAGCGCCATGCCGTTATGGAGGTACGGCGCGTCCTCGTACACGCGGTCTAGTTGCGGCGTATCGAAGAGCGAAATCGTGTCGTACTGGGTTTTTGAACCGACGTCAGTGCTGATGCGATTCGTATAGTGCGTGTCGGGCGGGTGACACGTGTCGCAGCGATTCTGGTAAGGAATCTCGCGGCCATCATTGGTCCGCCGGCGATAAAAGACCGCCTTACCGCGCTCCTGCGCGTCGGTCAACTGTCCGTTCGCCGCCAGGTGCCGATTGGGCGCCAGCGGAATGGAGCGGAGAAAGGCCACCAGCGCCTGAAGTTCCTGGGTGTTGAATCCTTCCGAGCGGAACAAGAACTTCGCGATGCGAGGCCCGCATTGCGTGATGAGGTCGGGATTATGTCCGTTCCATTTGTAAGGCGCGGTCTCGGCGATGCCGCGCAGGGTGCGATTGGCCACGCGGTCGCGCCCGAGTTGCGGCGTCTCCAGGTTCCATGCCAAGCCGTCCAGATGCTGTTCCGGATGGCAAGTCGCGCAGGAAAACTGGCCCTGCAGGCAATACCGGGCGTCACGGAATAGCCGCTCGCCGCGGCGCAGCCGAGAATCCTCTTTCGGTCCGCCCAGGTCGATGGTGGATGTGACTCTGAGCCGCGCGAGGTCCACGACCGTCAGGCTGTCGTCCATGCGATTGGCGACGTAGGCTTTGCGCCCGTCGGGCGAGACTGCGACGCCGCGCGGGTCGGCTCCGGTGGGCAGACGGCCAATGACAAACTGGCGCGCCGAATCGAGCCGGTTGGCAATCTCGACCGCGGGATTCCGCCTCAAGAAGCCGGCGAGCCTGGCCGTGTCCACAATTTGTACGACATTGGCCCCGGAAGAAGTGATTAGCGCGTAGCGGCCGTCGGGCGTGAACGCCGCGCCGTAGCCGTCGGCGTAATAGTAGTCGATGTCGTCAAGAAGAACCTGGGTGACACGCGCGGAAGTCACTTCGCCCTCACCCGGCCCTGCGGGCCACCCTCTCCCGGAGAGAGAGGGCAGGGGGTTCAGCGAAACGGTGGCATGGGAGGATTGCGACCCTCTCACCTGGGGAGAGGGTGATCCCGCGACGGGGGATCGGGTGAGGGGTGGTCTCACCACCGCGATCCCGTGCGTGAGAACCCAGCCCTGCTCGACGCGAATCAGCGGCGCGAGATTCTTGGGGCGCATGAAGGGCACGAGCAAGTACCCGCCCTGCCTCGCCGGTGCTTCGGCGATCTCCCGCAACTCGATGACGCCGGGCACGAGGATCCGTTCGGCGACAACCTGCTTCTGAGTGTCGATCACGGTCAGTTCCGATATGGGAGGCTCGTCGTACGGCCTGAGGTGAGGCAGCACGTTCGAGACGTAGACGCGGCGGCCATCCCGCGAAAGAGCCATGTGCTGGGGCGAGCGTTGAGACGAGAAGCGGCGCAGCTCCTTGCCAGTGGCAAGATCGATCACGGAAACGCTATTGCCGATGCCGTTGGCCACGTAAAGGTATCTTCCATCGCGGCCGACGACCAGGCTTGTCGGTCCCCAACCCGCCTTGAGCGTGCGTCGGACCGCCAGTGTGGCGCCGTCAATTTCGCTGACCGTGTCGCTCCACTCGTTGGCGACGTAGAGCGTTTTGCCGTTCACCGTGAGGGCAAGGCCCTTGGGCTTGTGCCCTACCTTCACCTGCGCCACGACGCGATTCGTGTGCGTATCCACGGCGATGAGAGAATCGTTCCCCTCGCAGACCACGTAGATTCTCGACCCGTCGGGCGAAAGCTGGAGATCGAGCGGAGTGAGGTAAGAGGGCTCGCTTTCAGCCGCCGGGATCTTGGGCGTGGCCCCGAATAGGGGAGCGAAGCTGAATGCAACAAGGATGCGGAGAGCGAGGGAAATCGCTCGGGTGAATTTCGCCGGGTTGTTGCTAGGGTTGAACTTCATTTCCTTAATAGCCGTAGCTGTAGCGCGGGTCTGCGACCCGCGACGTCGCGGCGCATAGAGCCGCGCTACACCTAAGGCCCGTTGGGCTCCGTGATCTTCAGAATCTGGTCGGCCTTCACGTGTTCGAGCGTCTGAACTGTGCCGCTCGGCCAGGTGATGGTGAGCTTGTCGATTTCGGCGTGCGGGCCCAGGCCGAAATGCGGTCGGGGATCGCCTTGTGAGGCGTAACCCGACGCTGAGATGGCTTCAACGACCTGCTTCATACCGCCCGCAATGGCTTCGAGGCGCGCGCCAAAGCCGTCGCGATTGCTCTTCGTTCCGACCAGCTTGATGGTCAGCCAATGATTGCGGTTGGCGGTTGCGGGCGGTTTGTTGTGCAACAAGATTCCATTGCCGCCCAGCACCACGATGAAAGCATCCTGGAAGCCGTCGTTGTCGTAGTCCGCGAAGCAGGCGCCTCGGCCAACCTTCTTAAATTTGAAATAGCTGCCGGCCTGGCTTGAGACTTCCGTGAACGTCGAGTCGCCGTTGTTCCGCAGCAGCGAGTCTTCCATCGGAACCAGCCAGTGCAGCCCGCCATTGACCACAAAGAAGTCTTTCCAGCCGTCGTTATCGAAATCGAAAAATCCGGCGCCCCAGGCGACGTACTGCCCGGAAACCGTCGCGACGCCCGTTTCAACCGTGGTATCGAGGAAAAAGCCGTCGGGGCCAGGGTTGAGGAACAGACGGTGATAGCGCATGTCGGAGACAAAAAGATCTTGCCAGCCGTCGTTGTCGTAGTCGCCGAAGATGGGGCCCATGGCGGAGGTGGCCTCGCCGTTCGCGCCAAACGCCGTATTGACGTCAGCGGCGACGTTAGTGAACGTCCCATCCTTGTTGTTCCGGTAGAGATAGCTCTCCATGGTGTCGTTCGCGAGGTAGACGTCCGGCCAGCCGTCGTTGTTGTAATCGCCCGTGGTCAAACCCATGGCGCGCCCGGCGGGATTGGCAATGCTCGCTTTTTGCGAGACGTCGCTGAACGTTCCGTCCCCGTTGTTGTGGAACAACCGGTCGGCGTCGCCTTCGTAATCGAGTGGCCCGGGGAATGCGTCGGCGGTGAAGTAGAGCATCTTGGCGGTGGGGTCGAACTTCAGGTAATTGCCTACATAGAGGTCGAGCCTACCGTCGCGGTCGTAATCGAAGAACGCCGTACCTACGCCGAAGTGCAGATTCTCCACTCCCGCCCTGGCCGTTACATCCGTGAACGTTCCGTCGCCCTTGTTGTGATACAGGACGGAAGAATTCCAGTTGGTGACGTAGATATCTATGAAGCCGTCGTTGTCGTAATCGCCCACGGTTACGCCCATGCCGAAGCCCATGCCCGACGTGCCCGCCGTCGCCGTGACATCGGTGAAGGTTCCGTCGCCGTTGTTGCGAAAGAGATGATTCGTGGCATCGGTGCCGTCGGGCTTGGAGTGGTTGGTAACGCCTTCGATGAAACGCCCGCTGACGGCGTAGAGGTCGAGATTCCTGTCGTTGTTATAGTCGAGCCAAGCGCAACCGGAACCCGTGGCTTCCATGATGGAGCTGAGCTTCACCTCTCCGAAGGAGTGCCGGAAGTTGATCGCGGATTTCTCCGTGACGTCCTCGTAACCGGGCAGCGCGACGGGCTGCGGCTTGGGCGCGGGGGATTGCCCGGCAAAATTCAGCACGGCGAGTAGGATGAGCGTCGCGGGGATGAGGGCGAATTGCTTAAAGTGCGTTTTCAAGTTCTTCTCCAACTAACTGTCGAGGGCAGGAACAAGCCCTGCCCCTACGACTCGACTAGTGCGCGACACGCATTGTCTCCGCTTCCACTCCCAGTCGCGTCGGAGTGTCGAATCGCCGAAGCGCCAGCGGCCAGCGGTTTTCGGGGGCCACCGACTTGTCCTCGTGGCATCCCACGCAACCGCGTTCTTCTCCCGGCCGCGCCCAAATCCAGCTTCGCTGGGCTCGAATGACCGCCCCGAAATTGTTCAGCAGCTCGAACCGCACGGGTTTATCCGCGGGTACGCCGACGTAGAACGAACCATCCGACTCCACCGGCGCCTCGCCCAGAGACCGCTCCTCCCCGTTTTCGAGAATCAGCAGGCGGACGCGTGCGACAGAGGCCGCGATCCGTCCGGTCGGCTCGTCGGCGGATTGGTAAGCATCCAGGCAAACGAAATGGCCAGCCCTGGCCTGCGGGTTCAGTGTGCTCCAGTACCAGCGCGGCACCTCGTGCGCCGTGACGGGCGCTGCCTGCACGCTGGAGAGCTTGGAGTCATGAAAAACGGGCTCGCCGAATCTGCCACTGGCGGGATCGAAGGTGTAGAGGTCGAATTTCGACTTCCCGGAGGCTGGGTTCGTGCGTGCGACAATCAGCTTGGCCCCCTCTTGTGGGCGCGGCGACCAGGAAACCGCTGCTCCCGGGCTGAGGGAAGAATTGTGCAGCGCCCCGCGGCGAATCATCGCCAACTCGCCTCCCGCCCCGGTCTGGCCGGGCGTGTTCTTTACGAATACGATAGAGCCGTCGGCGAGTTCCGCGGCCTGCGCATGCCGCGCCGGCTGGCGATGCTCGCACCGGAAGGACGCGAGCCCGGTGCCGTCGTGACGCATTACGTACAGTCCTCCGGACTCCTGCGTTCCAGGCGCGAGCGGTGATGCGGCGGAAACCAGAATTCGCCCGTCTTTCAGAACGGTTTCGACCTGGAAATTGCCGGGCCCGAAAGTGATGGGATGGGCTTCCGAGCCGTCGAGACTCGCGACATAGATTTGCGACACGGGGCGGCCGCCCTCAGCTGTTACCACAGTGAAAACCAAGGCTTCGTGAGCGAGATAGCCCGGGCGCAGGCAATCGGATTCAAGACGTGTGACTTGGCGCTTGGCGGAGCCGTCGACGCGCATCTCCCAGATCTGCCATGGTGCGCCGGGTTGGGGCTGCGCGGAAAAGAGAACTTTGGAGGCGTCGAATGAGACTTGCGGGTCGGCGGCCGCGAAGAATTCGGGAGTCAGATTCACGACGTTTTGTGCAGCCGAACCGCCTGCGGTGCGCACGAGCCAGCTGCCTTGCGGGAATCGCCGCGCGAGTTGATTGGCGGAAATCTCCGGTGCCTGGACGAAAATAATTGGAGGTTGCTGCGGCGCGAGAGGGGAGTGACGCTTCGCGATCCCCGACCGCGACTTCGCGGTTGGGATGGCCTGAGATTCAGCGCGCGTGCCTGTGGCAATCGCGCTGAGTAGGACGCTCGAAACTAGCACGGCTAGGAGTCTGGGAGGCTTCATCAGTCTTGCTCGTGGCTGATCGGATGAGCTGTGCGAGGAATCAAGTCCCCGTTTCGGCTAATACCACCCGGGGTCTGTCGGCCCTAGTCTTAAGGTACCTCTCAGACCCAACACCCAACATAAGAGGCGAGATTATTCGGTAGGTAAGGGGCTGTCGATGAGAAAGCTCACCAATAAACTTGACGCGCGTCAATCGACCTGCATTTACTGCATCAAAATCGGCAAGCTAACTGAATCAGATGAGCTGGAACGAGGGCAGGCAGTTTGTCCATCCAAATGAGCGCACTCCCCCCGCGAAAGGTGGATACGGAAGGGTGTCCGAGGCAACGATTCTAGAGCTGTGCTGTGGCCTTCAGCCTGTCAATATCGTGAACGGTTACCCGCCGGCCCCGCGCATCGAGCATCTGCTCATGCCGCATCGAGCTCAAGGTTCGGCTTACGGTCTCGGGCGACAGTTCCAGGATTTCGCTGATCTCCTGGCGGGAAAATGGAAGCTGGAGCGAGTAGGGTTTGGGTGGCGCCGTGGTTTCGGAAGTCACCAGAGACAACAGCAGAGTTGCAACCTTCATGCGAGCGTCTTTGAAGCTCATGTCGGTAATCTGGGTACGGACGCGCGTCACTTCGCTGACCAGGAAACGCACCATGCCCAGCGCGATATCAGGATTCGCGTGCAGGAAAGTCATGAACTCATCGCGCGAAGCGGAGCAGATTTCGCAGTCGCGCAGTGTGACCGCGGTCAATGGGTAGTTGGTTTCGATGAGGGCTTCCAGTCCGAGGAGTTCTCCCGGGAACAGAACCCGCGTGATGCGGTCCTTGCCATTCCCGAGAGACTTAACGACCTTGACGAGGCCGGTGTGGAGCGCGAAGACATGCTGGGCGGCGCCACCTTCGAAATAAAGGATCTGGCTCCGGCGGTAGCGGGTCGGGCGGAAGACACAACCCAGCCTGGCGATCTGGTCGTCCGAAAGGCCTCGGAAGAGCAAGCCTTTCAGGACAGGGCAATCGGCACACATTGGTCCCATGTGATTCTCCTAGACTTTGTATCCCGGCCGCGCCGGGCCTCCGCAGAGACCCAGCGCAGCCGGTGAGCTTAACAATTCTACGCCGCCAGGCGGTCGGATTTCGACTGCGATCGTAGCCATTCCGTGCTGACGGATTTGGGCCGAGTGATGGGCGTCCCAAGAGCGCGATTGATGACCAACTGGGCGCACAGCCCCAAGCCGCGCGAAACGCCAAACAGCACGGTGTAATAATCGAACTCCGTCAAGCCAAAGTGATAGAGCAGGGAACCGGAAATGGCGTCGACGTTCGGCCAGGGGTCCTTAGCTTTGCCCTGGTCCTTCAGGACGCCTGGCACAATGCGGAAGATGGCATCGACCATCTTGAAGATGTTGTCGCCCGCACAGGCCCGCGCCCCAAAATCGTGGAAGGCATTAAAGCGTGGGTCGGTGACGCGCAGCACAGCGTGCCCGTAACCCGGAATGACGTGGCCGGACTTCAAGCGGTCCCAGGAGTACTGCCGCAATTGTTCGTCGGTGGGAACGCCCTTGAACTTTTCGAGCATTTCCAGAACGAACGCTAGGCACTCCTGGTTCGCCAGGCCGTGCAGCGGACCGGCGAGCCCGTTCATACCCGCGGAAACCGCGTAATAGGGGTCTGAAAGTGCCGAGCCAACAGTGTGGCAACTGAATGCGCTCACGTTGCCGCCCTCGTGGTCGGAATGCAGCGTCATGTACAGCCGCATGAGATTGGCGAATTCGCCACTCGGGTCGGGAAGGCCCAGCATGGCGGCATAGTCCTCTCCCCAATCCAGTTGGGGATTGGTAGCGATAGGCTCGCCCTTCTTGTAATGGAGACGATAGATACCGGCCGCGACGCCAGGCAGCTTGGCGATGAGCTGCAGGGAATCTTCAAGCGCCGCTTCCCAGTACTCCTCTTTATGCATCTGTTCGTACTTTTTGCGGAAGATCGATTCGCGCTCCATGACCAGGATGGCCGTATTGAACATGGTCATGGGGTGGGAGTCCTCCGGCATGGCTCTCAGGACCGTCCAGACGTAATCGGGCACCTGGGCGCGTTGGCGCAGATCTCCTTGCAGGTCTGCCAGGGCTTCGGCGTCCGGAAGCTCTCCGGTCAAGAGCAAGTAGAAAACTTCCTCTGGCAGTTTGTTGGCGAGTTGAGCTATGGGAATATTGCGAATGACGAGTCCGGTGTCGGGTTCGACGACGGAAGTGTCGCAAATCAAGCCCTTGACGCCCCGCATTCCCCCGAACGTCTGCGCGATGGTAACTTCCGAGATGACCTTGTTTCCGTGTTCCTTGACCAGCGCGTGCATGCCGTCCCGCAGCGCCGGAATCTGACTTGCGAGTCTATCGTGTAACTTAGCCATTGTTTGCCTCCTTGGCAGTTCAACTCTTGAGCAACCTCAGTCCCTGCTTCCGACCTCGTCCTGAACCTCGCAAGCGCACCCCATCACTCGCTTGGCCTGCGGAGACCGCAGGAGAATCGATCCGACCGCCTTGAGGGCGTCGGCTTTCCGCACAATAGGCGCCTCCTTGAGCCTTCCAGGAACGCGCAACGCATGAGCTACTAGTTGTCCGGTGAGTGCCTTGGGGTGAGGCAGCCAATTGTACGGAGTGACTTGGGAGTCCGGATAATCGCAAATGCATCCGGGGATTCTCATGACTCTCTCCTGGTATGGCGAAATACAACTCTCCCGGACAGATAGCATCGCAATTGCCCTGCCATAAGTCACACACTCCTCGGCCTTTATGGGACCACGGAGTTCTGATCTGTCCATATAGTTAACTTATTTGTTGTGTGTTAGTTACGTCGATTCTGGGGCGCCGGATGGGCTGCCCGATTTAAACGCCGGTGAATCGGTGCGTTCACGGTGCGGGTCAAAGCACATGACCTTCGCGTCATTTCTCTCTGTGCGCCGTCACCAAGGAGTTGGCTTCCCGGCTGATTGAACTTTGGCGGTTTGCCTTGCTGCTAAGCCTGCCTCCTCTAAGGCTATCGGCGTCCAACAAGGGCCGTCGCGGGTCAAGCTGACGGGCCCAAGTCAGGGTTTTGGCCTTTCAAGAGGCTACTGAACGCGGTTGGCAGGGTCGGTC
This sequence comes from Acidobacteriota bacterium, assembly GCA_016202975.1. Taxonomy (GTDB): domain Bacteria; phylum Acidobacteriota; class Terriglobia; order UBA7540; family UBA7540; genus JACQNR01. The sequence goes on along the minus strand of JACQNR010000214.1, from coordinate 11,361 downwards.
GAGGGGGGAACGGGGGGTGGGGTCATCAATCCTAGGGCCTGCAGCAGAATGACCGTACGCTGGGCCGGTCCGCGCCACACGAGCTGGCACCCCTCACCCTGGCAATTCTGGACGTGGACGTCACCGCCGGAATACTCCAGACTGCAGTTCCGGAAGGTGCAATTGATGAAGACTCCCTCATCGAGGACGAGATGCTGGTTCTCAAAAATCTTGTTGTCGAATCGATTCATGGCTTGTTCTTCTGCGACCCATAGCAGCTCTCTGCGGGGGAGTGTTTCCACAACGCATGAGGCTTAAACCATCAGTTCCGTGCCGGGGCTAAGCCGCAAACGGCGGTGGCGCCACGCGCGGACCATTAAATGCCGTGGTCGACTTGAAGGGCTCGTACTCTCCAGTAAGCGCTAGCGGCTTGACTCGTTCGTGAATCGAAGCGATCTGGCTCTCGGTGAGCGGCTTGAAGGTGGTCACGGCCTGGATCGCCTGCTCCAGGATCTCCATCGAGTCGCAGCCCGTCACCACCGTAGAAGTCGGCAGGTTCAGGGCATAGTGCAGCGCTTCGATCGGCGTGACCACCTTTGATTTGACGACCGTCCCTGAAGCCAGCGGCTTCATGCCGATGACGCCGATATTGCGTTGCACCAGCACCGGCAGAACCTGCTTCTGAAAACTCCGATAGAAGTTATCGAACGCGTTGAGTGGCATCTGCACCGTGTCCCAGTCATACGGTTTGGACAGCATCTTCAGATGGTATTCGGGCCGATGATGGCCGGTGAACCCGATATATCGCACTTTGCCCTGCTTCTTGGCGATGTAGGCCGCTTCGACAGCGCCATTCGGCGAGAAGATCCAATCGGGGTCGGTTTCGTAGACGATTTCGTGGAATTGCCAGAGGTCGAGATGGTCGGTCTGAAGGCGGCGCAGGCTCTCATCCAGACTTGCCATGGCGCCCTTCTTGTCGCGCGGGTGCGGCTTGGTCATGAGGAAAACCTTGTCGCGTTTACCCTTGATGGCCTTGCCCATGCGAATTTCACTCTCGCCCGCGTGATAGTCGTCCGAGTTATCGAGAAAATTGATGCCGCGATCGATCGCGGCTTCGATAATGCGGATGCCGTCATCGGGATTCTTCGGAATGCCGATGTGATAGCCACCCAGACAAATGGCCGATACTTTCTCTCCCGTCCTCCCCAGCGTCCGGCGAGGAATCTCCGCCTTTGTGGCGAGAGACGACGAATCGAACACCCCCAGGCCCGCGCCCACGGCGGCTGCCCCGGAAACCGACTTGAGCAGGAAATCGCGACGCGTCTGACCCGACATGAAACACCTCCTTGAATATGGGGCCCGAATGGTGTGCAAGTTTACCACGGACGCCACCTTGCGGCGAGAATTCGTGGGGGGCATTAGAGGTCGATGGCGCTGAGGTGCTGGACTGCGGGCCGAGCATCATTCCGCCGCGGGCCATCAGAAGGGGGCGAACATAATTGCCGCGACTTCAGAGGCAGCAACGGGGGTCACCAGGCGAATCGGGGCATCGGCAGGACGGGGTGTGAGAGGAAGTAAGTAACCCGCCTGCGCAGACGTTCAATGGCAGTTGAATGAAGCTGCGAGACCCGCGATTCGTCGATGCCCAGACGCTCCCCGATCTCGCGCATGGTCAGTTCTTCGCGATAGTAAAGCTCTACAACTTGGCGCTCCCGTTCCGGGATGCGACCGAGCGCCTGGGCAAGAATCTCCTTCCGTTCGCGCTGATAGCACGCATCAAACTGATGTCCTTCGTTTTCGGCGGGGATTGAGTCCGCCAAGGTGAAGGCGGATTCCTGAGTGCCCACCGAAGCAAGAGGCCGCAGCCAATCCACACCGACGGCGCGTAGTTCCAGCACCGTCCGGTACCAGCGCGCCAGACTCATCCCCAAGGCCTTCGCCATTTCCAGATCATTCGGAGTTCGCCCCAGCTTGGCTTCGAGTTCTCCATACACCTGCTCGGCATGTTTGTTTTTTCTGCGCATGTCCCGCGAAGCAGTGTCCTGTTCTCGCAGTCCGTCCAGGATGGCGCCGCGAATGCGATGCTGGGCGTATTGCTCGAGCTTGACTTCTTTGTCAGCGTCAAACTTGTGCACGGCGTCCACCAAGCCCAAAACTCCCGTGCTGATAAGGTCATCCAACTCGACATGCGCCGGCAGGCGCTCGCGCATTTGCATTGCGACCCTCTTCACAAGCGGCAAAAGCGCTACGACGGTCCGGTCGATCTCTGCGCGGCCTTTCATTCCCTTCTTGAGAGAAGAATCGTCGTGACGTTTTGGCCTGGGCTCTTTCCAGAACAGCAAGGGGGAAAGTGTCGCGGGGACATGAGCTGCGGGCGGAATCACGGTTTGAGTCGCCATGGATGAGTCCTCAGTTCTGTGACCTGGTATTTCAACGTGGACGGCTGCGACGATCGACCCGAAGACGAGGGCTGGCACGCGGCGCGGGGATTAAACGGTGCGTGTGATGCCATGCTGCCGTCGCCCCGGACCGTGGCGAGCCAAGGCTGCGTTGCCGGTCCGCGTCTGGACTGATGAATTGCATGCCGCGTGCCAACCTCGACGCTTAATCGGGCGGGGCAAGTCATGTAGTCTCGTCTACTTCGAGGAGAAGGAACCGGGTAATCAGGGGGCAAGAAGGGAGGCGAGCCGCGACCTGGAAGGTGGGACTAAAGCTCTCAGAGCACCTTTAATGTGAAGGAGTTAGGGTATTTCTCGAAAAAATTGGAAACCATTACTGGCGAGCTCGCACCGGGAGGCCCTCGAGTCTGTTGGCTAGGCTAGGCCTATGCGTTCAGTGCGGGTCCTGGCAGGGGCCACTTTGCGATTCCTGTTTGGGAACGCGAAAGCGAGTTCCAAAACGGGAAAGTTCCGTTCTGGAACTCCTTCTCATGAAGGGACAACGGATGTATTTGGCAGTCTTGCCGCGCGCCGCTCACAAAACCGCGAGGCGAAATTGAGGAGGTGTAAGCGCCATTCGCCGGAACGGGTGAAGTCTATTGCCGTTTCGCGGAGCCGCATGGTAGGGTTGGAATCCCAAGTAGCCTGAGGATTTGCATATCGTACAGGTCAATGTTCACACACACTCGGCAGGGTTGAGGTGATGCAAGGGCTGGTCCTTGAAGACGTAAAGAAATTTGTGCTTCACGACGTGGAGAAGCCCGTCCCGAAGGACAACGAGGTACTTGTCCAGGTGGGTGCGGTCGGAATCTGCGCCACGGACCTGCACATCTTCCACGGTCTGGCCAATTACCATCGCGACGAGCTGGGCCGGCTGACTCCTTTGCGCGTGCAACCGCAGACGCTCGGTCACGAGTTCTGCGGCCGCATCGATGCGGTAGGAAGCAGAGTGAAGAAGGTGAAGGCGGGCGATCCCGTCGTGGTGGACCAGGTTCTGAACTGTCACGTGCAGGGACGAGTTCCGGCGTGCGAGTACTGCGCTTCGGGCGATTCGCACCAGTGCGAGTTCGGGCTCGAGCTTGGCATCACCGGCCTTCCCGGCGCGTTTACCGATTACGTGGCGGTTCCGGAGGCTAGCGTGGTCTGGCTCCCCGCCGGGCTGTCTTTTGTGAGGGCGGCGATCATCGAGCCTCTGGGGTGTGTGGCTCATGCCTGCGAACGCGTCGACCGTGCCCGCGCGCTACACCTTGGGGGGAAAGCACCTGATCCGTCACGCCCTGATTTCGATGGTGACGATTAGCCGGATCATCCCGGGTATTTACAGTTATGCTATGTCGGTTGTGCGCCGCGAACGAGAAGCCCAGGTCACTTCCGAGGCCGGGGCGCGTAGCCAGTTTCGCGCTGGATTGCTGCTGTGCTCAGAACCCATTGCAAAACCCCATCGAACTTGTTGATTTGCTTAGCCAAGCCCCAGCTATCGGGGATGAGGGAGTGGGACGTGAAGTTAAGCCATTTGTTTTCAATAGGGACTTGCCGCACTGCTCTCCTAAACCGCGATTCGTCCTGTCAATGGCCCTCGTTTCAATGGGCTACAGGGGGTTTTGCAGTGGCTTGTAGTGACGGGGATACTGGGGATCTCGTTCAACTATGGCTTTGTTTCGAGCGGTGATTTAATTCAGGTTGCGGTGGGCGCGGGAGCGAGGCCTTCGGTCGCCGGTTATCTGGCCTTGACGGTGGTTTTCTGTACGGGATCAATTCCCAATCTCGGCTACACTCTTTATCGCCTGAAGCATAACCACAGAGGGGGCGCTCTTCTCGCAAGCGGCTTCTTTTTGCCCAACGCGGCGTTGCGCTCACTGGCCGCCGCGCTCTGGTACGGGGGCGTTCTGCTCTATGGCATGGCCACAACGAACGTCGGTCGCCTGGGACCCTCGCTGGGTTTTGGGGTGTACATTGGCATGACGGTGCTGTTTGGAAACGTTATCGGCTGGCTCATCGGTGAGTGGCGGGGGCCAGCCGGGGCGTCGTTCGCGGCTTGGTGAACGGCATGGCGCTGATTATAGCGGGCATCATCGTGATTGCGATCGCGGCCGCGCAGACCGGTTAGGGTACCAGTACTTTTAGAAAACTCAGGAGGTGGTGATTGGCTATTGTGACGAAGCCGTTCGGGATCTACGCTCCCACCGTGACGGCGTTCAACGCGGATGAATCGCTGAGCCAGCAGGGGAATCGGGCTTACGTGCGGTTTCTTCTCGACTCGCACGTGCACGGCCTGGCGCCGATGGGGAGCGCCGGCGAATTCATCGCCCTTACCGAGAAGGAGCGCATGCAGGTGATGGAGTGGACGCTTGCCGAGGTGAATGGCCGCATCCCCGTCTACGCGGGTACGGGGCATTACAGTACACGCACCACGATTGAACTCAGCAAACATGCCAAGGAAGCTGGGGCCACCGGGCTGATGCTGATGCCTCCATACCTGCTGCGCCCGCCTAAGCGCGACGTGATGGACCACTTCCGCCGCGTCCGCGAAGCCATCGGCCTGCCCATCATGGTGGACAACGTTCCGATTCTTGCCGGGGTCGAGCTCTTGCCCGCAGACCTCAAGGAACTCGCCGATGAAGATGTGATTCATGGCGTCAAGTGGTCTCACGCGGAGATCTCGCGCATTCAGGACACGAAGCTCATCTGCAAGCCGAACTTCGCGGTGTTTGTGGGCATTGATCTCGTCGGGTTCGCGGGCCTCGCCGCGGGCGCCGACGGTTATATCGGTGGCCTCGCGATAATGGTGCCTCGTCTGCTGCGAACGCTCTTCGGCCAGTTCAGAGAGAGCCAGAACCTGAGTAACGCGCGCCAGACGTGGGAGCGCTTGCTGCCCCTCGTGCAGTTCGAATATCGCGCCCTGATGTCGGACTCTGGCTCGCCCCACTGGCTGGCCGTCTGCCGGGAGGCCGCTGCGCTTCGAGGAATTCCCGTGGGCACGCCGCGCGCGCCTCTGCGTCCAATCTTTCCCGACCAGAAAGCGGAATTAAAGAGACTTCTCACGGCCCTGGGGGAATTGTAGCGGCTCGCCATTCTCCGTAGGGGCTCTCCATGCTGCACCCCTACCCAAAGGATTTGCTTGCATCTTCACCTCGCCGATTCGGTCATCATCCTAGTCAGCCTGGTGCTGGTCGTTAGCGCCGGGCTGCGCGCCGCAAGGGCGACATTTGGTAGATCGGCAGCATGTCCGATTGGGATGCCCGCGATTTGGATCTGGCGCTGGATTTTCTGGGCGAGGGAGACTACGAGGCCCAAATTTTCGAGGACGGAGCGGACGCGGACTGCGTCGCGACAAGTTTGGATGTTTCAACGAAACGTCTGAGGGCAAAGGACCGCCTGAAGATTCACCTTGCGCCGGGCGGCGGCTGGGCGGCCACCTTCGGCCCGGTGAAGCAATGAAGATCAAAACCCGGTCGGAATAATCCAGAAGCTTGCCTGGAACGTCTTGCCGGGGTTGAGCACGGTGAGACCTTTGAATTTTCCCTCGTGCTGCAAGTTGAAGGCATTGGTCGGCCCCGTCTGCGGCTCGATGCAGACCATGTCCATGAAGAGCGGCGCGAAAACGATAGAGGTTGCGTAGTTTCTGTCGAAAACCACTTCGATCTTTCGATTCTTACCTGCCACCCAGAAGCGCGCCAGGCCCTTTCGGTCGCGCTCAAGATCGGTGACCCCTCCATCGATGTAGGCCTTTCCAAGTGTTAATTCGCTCGTACAGCCGGGCAGGAACTGCTCCGTCGGCTCCAGTTGTCCCGTCGGGATCAATACGTCGTTGACCACCCAGTGCTTTCGAGCAGCGACGTGGAGCCGCCATTTCGCGCGCGGCCCGTCCGGGACGAAATAGGGGTGATACCCGAAATGAACCGGCATCTGGGCATTGCCGACGTTCTTCACCGCGGTCGCGCATTCCAGTTGGCCGTCCTTGAGGCGGTAGGTTACCTCCCAAACGTGCGCGAAAGGAAACTGGGCCATCAGCTCGGGATACTTGTAGAACTCGATGCGGGCCGTAAGGAAGGTTCCGTTTCTATCGCTCGCGCCGGTTTTGACGACTTCCCAGCGTCTGTCGTACGCGAGCAACCCATGAATTGGAAGGTTGCTGCCACCGGCGCGGATGAAGTTCCCAAGCTCGTCGTTGAGCAGGTATTTCTTGCCCTGAAAAAAGTAATGCTCGCGGTCTATGCGGTTCGCGAACGGCGCCATCAGGGGATTGCCGCGCCCCAGGCCGCGCTCCTTGCGATAGGCTTCGAGTGAATCGGGCGCGAGCAGCACGTCATGGCCGTTCACTTTGAACACGAACCCCAAGGCACCGATGTCCGCAACGAAGCCAAACTCCATCCTGCGTTTGGCGTCTTTAAGGTGATGGGTGAGGTGTCCTTCAATCTTCTTTCGCTTGACCGAATAGTTGCCCACGCGCGACCTCCCGAAAGCTGGGTTACTTGCTTCCACGCACTTCCGCGCTCAAAACTTCCTCGGGCGATGCAGTGCCCGTGCCTTTCTTCATCACGGTGACGGAGGCGACGAGATTTCCGAAGCCCGCGGAGGAGATCGGATCTCGCGTCACCGCCATGGCGAGCGCCGTGCCCGCGGCAAAGCTGTCGCCCGCGCCGCAGATATCCACTGGCTTTTCGACTGGCCAGGCCTTCGACCACGTCTCCTTCGCCGCGTCCACGATCAAGGCGCCTTGGGGGCCGTGCGTCACGATCAGGACTTTGCTCCGAAGGTGCGCTCGCAGCCGGAAGTAATCCACCTCGCCGAAGAGCTTGTCGCACGCCGCTTCCGCTTCGTCGCGATTGGGCTTGACCATGACGTTCCGAAACAAGTCGACGCGCTTGCGCGAGTCGACGAGGAATATTTTCTCTGGGAATTGTGCCGCGAGTTCAGTGATGCACTCGCGCACGGCAGGCGTCACCACGCCTCCCGAAGATGTTTCCGCCTGATCCGCAACCAGGATGGCGTCCATGCCCGGGACGGCCGAACGCAGATTGCTGATCAGTTGCTTCTCGGCGCTTTCCGGAAGCGGGCGAGTCGAGATGAAATCGATGCGTGGCTTGTCCTCTTCGCCGCTGTGGCTGTTGATGATCTTAGTGTAGGTAAAGGTGTGCCAATTTGGGATCTTCACCAACAGGTCCGCTGTGATGCCCCGCTCGGCGAGGGCGCGCTCGAGTTCATGGCCGAAGCCGTCGTCGCCGCGCACGCCGATGACCGCGACGCTTTTCGGTCTCAGTGAGGCCAGGTTGTTGGCCACGGTCCCTCCGCCGCCGGGGGTGACTTCAGTCGCGACCACCCCGACGCGGGGGATTCCCGTTTCGCGCGACGGCTCGGAGGTGGCCGGGTCATACGTGCACCAGCGGTCAAGGCAGATATCACCTACCACGAGCGCCGAGAACTTAGTTAAGCCGGTAAGAATTTCAGCTATGGTCATGATTACTCCGCAGATTGCGTAATGCGCCGGCGCATAGCCTGGGGGATCTTACAGTGCGATCAGCGCGCGGTGCAGCGCCGGGAGAGTCGCCCGGTGATCGCCGCAAATGTAATAACTTTCCCCGCCGTCGGCAACCGTTCGAACCAGGATTGTCTTGTGGGGGCGGAAGTAATATCCCGGATCGGTCTTGGGTAGCTCGTGATGAATGTCGCCTTGGATCGGGACCATATCGAAGACCGCGGTGGTAAAATTTCGAATCACGCGTCCCTGCTGATGCGCCACGTTGCGCGCCATCGCCAGCGCCTTCAAGTAAACCTCCGGGGCCATGATGGAGGAGCCGAAACTAAGCATGGCCCCGCCTTCCAGACTCTCGACGGTGCGCGCAAAGATGAGAAAGTCCCGGTAGCTCGCCGCGCCGAGTGCCGCGCCGTCGCAGTTGGGGTGCTCGTGAATGATATCGTAGCCGATCCCGGCGTGAACCGTCACAGGAACTCCGCGCCGGTAGGCCGCGGCGAAGACGCTGACCTCCTTGTGGGGGAAGTCGCTCGCGTCGATGTGGCGGCCCACGTTTTCACCCAGGCCCAACCCGAGTTCGGCGGCCTCGCGGATGATGTCGTTCAGGTTTCCGGTTTCCTGCCAAAGACCAAATTCTCCGCTGCGGATGTAGCGTGCCACGCTTTCCGTGGATGCGCCGATGCGCGCCAGTTCGTAATCGTGAATGGCGCCCGCGCCGTTCATGGCGACCTGGGAGATGTGGCCGCGTTCGATCAGGTCGATCAGGTAGCGGCTGCATCCCATCTTTAGGACGTGTGCGCCCATCATCAGGATGCGCGCGGAACCGCGAATCCTGGCGGCGGCGATGCGGCGGGCTATCTCCGGAACATGGGGATGGGAAAACGGCGGCGGTTCCTCCTCAAGCTTGAGAATGTAGGCGAGATCCATGTCGTGCCGGCGCTCGCCGAGCGGCTTGATGATGAGCCGTGAGCGGTCAAAGATTTCGTATTTTGACTTCATCGTCTATTGTCCTTTGGGAAAGAGGGCGCAGGTCAATTCGTCCAGGCCAAGGAAATTCGGCACGATGAAGTCTGCGCCCACGCCCACCAGGCGCTGGCGTTTCCATTCATCGACGATGCGGCACTCGGGCTCGGAGCTCGCCACGCCCACCGCCACGCCGCCCGCGTCTTTGACGTTCTTGATCTCCACGAGGCCGTCGCCGAAGCCGAGCAGTTCGTCGCCCCGACACTCCATGGAGGAAACCATCTGCTGGATCCGAATTTCCTTGGAGAAACTCTTGTAGTCTTCCTGCGCTCCGTAGACTCCCCCGTCAAAATAATGCCGGATGCCGAGCAGTTCGGTCTCTTCCACGGTGGAGGCGTGATCGGTGCCGCTGGCGCAATACATCTTGAGCCCGCGCGCCTTGAGCGAGTCGAGCAGGGCGCGCGCCCCGGGGATCAGGTACTTTTCCGGCGAGATCTTCCCCTGGCGGAGCTCCACCCGGCGGTATTCGATTTTTCGCATCAGCTCGTCTTGATAGATCTTTTTGTACTGTTCAGGGCGGAGCGCTTTCCCCCCTCGCAGCTCGACCTCCCGAGCGAGCTCGATCATCTGATAGATCGTCTGCTCGCCCGTGAGCCGGGCGACGAACTCCACGACGATCTTCCGGATTTCCTCCTCGCTTTCGCCCGTCTTGAGGTCGAGCAGAACTTCGACCATGAAGTGGACCATCACATCTACCCACCCTGTGCGCATATGAGAGATTGTTCCGTCGAAATCAAATAACACAACGCGCGCTCGGCCGGCAGTGTTGGTGGGATGGATTCGCTCCACAATTTCCATGCGTTGCCACTAGCTCCTGTGCGGGGACCTTCCAGTCCTGCGGCTCGACGTGGCCAGCAAGTTCTCGCAATAGTCACAGATGATATGCGCGATCAGCGTATGGGATTCCTGGATAGGCGGCGTCGCCCCCAAGGGCACACAGAAAAAATAGTCGGAAGTCTCTTTCAGCGTGTGGCCATTCTTCCCGGTGAATCCCACGGTGATCATTTTGTTTTTTCGTGCGACGGCGAAGGCCTTCAGGACGTTAGGAGACTTGCCACTCGTGGAGAAACCCACGGCAATGTTGCCTCTCGAGCCCAATGCTTCCAGGGGCCATGAAAATCCGTCCTCGAACGCGTAGTCGTTTCCTATGGCGGTTAAGGCCGATGTGTCCGTGGTGAGGGCGAGGGCAGGAAGCGGAGCCCTCTCCATCATGTACTGTCCCACAAACTCCGCGGCGATGAGCTGGGTGTCCGCCGCACTTCCTCCGTTACCGAAATGCAGGACTTTCCGGCCCCTCGCGAGCGCGCGTATTCCCCGGCGACCCCGGCGATCATCGTCAGAAGCTTGAGGTCCCGGAGCATTGCTTGTTGAACACGAATTCTCTCACCAATCGAGTCTTGCGGGCGGCCAAAGCGACTTCGTGGCAAGCTGTTGACTCCTCCCTGGCAGCTTGGGGCCGGCCTCGCGGGCAAAGCCCATAGCCGACTGCGGGTAGCCTAGCTCCCCCTAGGCTGGTCGCTAATTTGAGCGTCAAGGAGCGAAAAGCATTCTTTTGGCCCGCTTAACTGGGGAATGCGGGGCATTGTAGCATTCCTTGAAGGCATTGACAAGAAAGGAGAAAGTGTTGTGTTTTCATCAACTTAATCGCTTGTCAGAACACCTCTTCTCGGGCGTTTGGCAATTGACACTGCGCGAATGCTCACATACTCTCGCACTTACGGGCAGTAACTAGGCATGACACTAGGTATAGGTGCAATCTTACATGACCAAACCCAATAAGTGAAACTTCCTTTGGGGGATGACGGCAGCGGTTCCAGCGGCGGCACCCCTTTCAAGTTTCCAGGCCATGGCGACTCCCATGCGCAAGAAGGTGAGAATCACCGACGGCAAAATGATGTTCGGGAAAACCAACTTCAAGCCCGCGGACTAGATCAAGATCGAATCCGACGCCCCCCCTCTGGCATTGGCGAGGCGTATTGGGGACGCGGCGTAAACGACATCGTTGCTTGGCCATTTCCGCGAATTGCTGATTGGAGAGGACCCGCTCGATATCGACTGTCTTTATGACACGATGTTCCGCCGTTGGGCGGGCGCAGATGCCATCACGGGTGTTGCCGTGGTGGCGGCGAGCGGCCCGGAGATCGCCTTCTCGGATCGGGCGGGGAGAATCCTCGGCATCCCGGTGGTGAAGCTCCCGGCGGGCAGTATCGCCACGGCGTCCGCGCCTACTGGACGCAGGGATCGAAAGACCCAATGGATGCGGCATCTTGCCGCGAATTTGCGGTCACTGTGAAAGCTCACCCGCAGGGCTTCACGGCTTTCAAGTCGGATGCGGTTGGGTATCCCAGAAGATACGACCCTGAGATTAAGGTAGCGGGACATGACGCGTACAATAGCAATCTCCTCCGGCGCGACCTTACCCGCATCGTCAAGGGGTTCGAAAATCTT
>JACQNR010000213.1 GCA_016202975.1 Acidobacteriota bacterium | reverse complement strand
TAGGTGACGTCGGCGCCATAGGCGAGTCGCCGCTCGGCGTCGTCGAGGTCGTGCACGATCACGCCCACCGAAAGGCCGAGCAGTTTGTAAATCGGCCCCATCCAGGCGGCGTCGCGCTTGGCGAGGTAATCGTTCACGGTGACGACGTGCACGCCCTTGCCCTCGAGTGCGTTCAGGTACACGGGCAGGGTCGCGACCAGCGTCTTGCCCTCGCCGGTCTTCATTTCCGCGATCTTGCCCTCGTGCAGCGCCATGCCGCCGATGAGTTGCACGTCGAAGTGACGCATGGCGAGGGTGCGCCGGCCCGCCTCACGGCAGAGGGCAAAGGCCTCCGGCAGGATATCGTCAAGCGATACGCCGCCCGCGACGCGCTCCTTCAGGCGCGCCGTGCACAGAGGGAATTCCGCGTCGGCGAGCTTCTGCATCTCGGGCTCGAGCACGTTGATCGAGTCCACGCGCGCCGAGAGGCGCTTGATCTCGCGTTCGTTTTTCGTCCCGATGATTTTCCCGAGGACGTACTGAAAGGTGTTTCCCATAGGGGTAGCGCAGGGATTGCGGTAGCGCCGGCTTCCAGCCGGCACTGCACTTTCGTCAGGCGCATCATGGCAGCCCGATACATTCATTGTACGGGCCATGGCCGGGATTGGCAAGGAAGGCAGGCGTAGCGCCGCCATCTTGGCGGCATGGGGAAAAGCCAACCAACCTGCCGGCTGGAAGCCGGCGCACCTGTAGGCCCGCCATCCGGCCGGCATTCGAGAAGGAGAATCGGGGTGCCGGCTGGAAGCCGGCGCTACGGAGCGGCATAAAACGCGCGTTACGAAGTGGGCGCCACCGTGTAAAATGCGGCGAGTACATTATGGCCGCTCGAGAAGCCGAGATTGCCAAACGCGGACGCGGTTACCTCCCACACTGGGAAGGCGGCCTCCGGATGTACATGGTGACCTTCCGGCTGGCCGACTCACTTCCCCGGGCCGCACTTGAAAGGATCGAATTCGAGCGGAGGGACATCCTTCGTACGGCCGCCCGGCAAGGCCGCGGGCCTTCCCCACCCGAATTGAAACGCCTTGCGCGTCTATTTACGGAAAAGCTTGAAGCCTATCTCGACTCGGGTGTAGGCAACTGTTTTCTCGCGGACGAGCGAATTGCAGAGGTCGTGGCTACGGCTCTCCGGAAGTTCGACGGCGCGCGATACAATCTGCTGGCTTGGTGCGTTATGCCGAACCACGTCCACGTTGTGATGGAAGTGCTAGGCCACAACACTCTGGCCCGGATCCTCCACTCGTGGAAATCGTATTCGGCCAACCAGGCCAACGCGATTCTGGGTCGGAACAGCAAGTTTTGGCAACGAGAATACTTCGACCACTTGTTGAGAACACCGCTGCACGTGGACCGAGCGATTCGCTATGTAGTCGAGAACCCAGCGAAAGCGGGGCTTCAGAATTGGACGTGGGTCTGGGCGAGGTCGCCGTAGCGCCAGCATCCCGTAGCGCCGCCATCTTGGCGGCATGCGAGAAGAAGAATCGGGTTGCCGGCTGGATGCCGGCGCTACGGAGCGACAACGTGTAGCGCCGCCATCTTGGCGGCATGCGAGAAGAAGAATCGGGTTGCCGGCTGGAAGCCGGCGCTACTACGGCCGCCAACCCATTTTGGCGCGCACCCGGGCGATGGTTGCCTCGACTTCGGCGCCGCCCTCTTGGAGGCGCTCGAGGAGCCCGATCCGCTTTTCCTCTTCCTCGACCGCGCGGCGCTCGGCTTCCAATTCCCGTCGCAGGCGGGCGTACCTTTGCCACGTCTTCTGGGAATCGCGCGAATAGAGGCCGAAACTCGCCTTGCCGTCGGAGCGGAGGCGGAGAAGCATCCGCAGCTCGCGCTCGACGTTGGCGATCAGCGCCTGATCGTATTCGAAGAAACGATCCCGGTCGGTGAGCGCGATGAGCAGGAGGTGGGCGCGGGCGCGTGTCTCCTCCAGGTCGAGCTGCGACAACGCGGGGGAGCGTTCGAAGATCTGCTTCAACAGCTTGCCTTCCCAGCACGCCTGGCCGTGGAAGAGGCGCAGGCGGCGCCAGACGGCCTCCGCGATGGAGCGTAAGACTTCCTCTTCCGCTGCGCCGCGTGGGACGAAGACGCGCCGGAAGCGCTCCACGTGCTCCTGGAATCCCTTCGGATCTTCGCCCATCCGTTCTATCGTCTCTTCCAGCGAGCGTGCCTGGAGCCCGTGCTGGAGATGATTGAAGCGCGAGCGGAGGCGCGATTCGGGTGTGCGCGGAGCCGCCTGCGCCTTGCGGATGTTCCGGGCGTTGGCCTGCCGGCGGGCCTCCGTCATGCGGAACTTCTCGACACTGGCGCGCTGCATCTTGCGCGCGTTGATGCTCATGGCGCGCAGGCGCGCCGGGGTCAGGCGAAAGTTTCTGCGGTTCGCCTCGGTGGCTTTGCGAAGCGCGGCGAGCTTATCGCGCGTCATCCGGAACGTGCGCTTCTTGCGCGCCGCGTCGAGGGCTCGGCGGCGGGCAGGAGTGAAGGTGTAGCGGGGTCGCATGGACTACAATACTAGCATAGCTGTCTAGCTAGCGTCCATAGGCGGCAGTCCTTATGTGGTCGTAGGCGCGGTTCGCGAACTGCCCCTTTGGCGCGGCACAAATTGGGCGCATCGCGATGCGCCCCTACGGCGATACAACTCACCGCCGTTGCCTAGGACCCGAAAATCCATCATCGCCCGGATTGGCGACGTAGGGGCAGGGCTTGCCCTGCCCGCAGAGGGCGCAGCAAGCGGCGCCCCTACAACCGTCCGGGGCGCAGCAAGCAGCGCCCCTACGTCCCGCCGGGCGCAACAAGCCGCGCCCCTGCCTGGGTTTGAGCCGTCGTTAACCCAGTCGGTAAGGAGGGTGCAAAGGCGCCCGCGAGGCCGAGGAAGGATGATTATAAGGATGATTATTAAGTTGACAACAGGCCGCTTATCGACTAATTTGCCCCTGGGATTCACTCCCGGTGAGGGGCGTGGAGGGTATATTTGGCTCCTGCCAGCAATCTTCCCGAAAGTTTGGCCGATCCCGGATCCTTGTACGATGAACTGCTGGAGGTGCTGGGTGTGGCCCTCGATTTCCGCGACAACGAAACGGCGGGCCATTCAAGGCGTGTCTCTCGTTACTGCTCGGAAATTGCCAAGGCGATGGGATGTCCCAGGAACGAATTGATCGACATCAATCGCGGAGCCTTTCTGCATGACCTTGGGAAGATCGCCATACCTGACGCCATCCTCTTCAAAAAGGGTAAGCTGAGTCCCCAGGAATGGGAAGTGATGCGGACGCACGCCTGGATTGGCTATAACCTGGTGAGCCGCATCTCCGTGCTTGTCCCCGTGGCCGAAATCCTGCTGAGCCACCACGAGCGCTTCGGAGGCAGTGGCTACCCCCGCGGTTTGAAAGGAGCGGAGATTCCTCTGGGCGCGCGGATATTCGCCATCGCGGACACCTTGGACGCGATGACTTCAGACCGCCCTTATCGTAAGGCCCTGCCCTTTTCGGCAGCGCGTGAGGAAATCGCGCGGGAATCCGGACGGCAATTCGATCCGGAAGTCGTCCAGGCGTTCCTGAATATTCCTGAAGACCTGTTCCGGGGCGTTGTCCTGCAGGAGAGAAGGCGAACCATGCGTCTCCCGCTGGCGGGAGAAGTCATCTGTAAGGTGGGTGAGAGGGAACACAGATTAAAGTGCAGGGATATCTGTGAAGGTGGAATGCTGCTCGAAACCGGGAACGGTCTGAAAGTCGGCGAAGAGCTGCAGCTCAATTTTTCCCTGCCCGAAGTGGAGGGCCCGCTGAGCCTGTCCGCCAAGGCGGTTCGGAGAGATTTACCAGATCGGATCGCCGTGGCCTTCCTGGCCGTTTCGCCTGATAATCGGGAGGCAATTCGAAAGTATATCGCTCCGCGAGTCCAGATTTAGGATTCCAGCCCAATCCTCGTCCGCCGGTTGCCAAGCCGCTTTGCGCCTCAAAACCCTAATGCAAGCACTCCGGAACGCCGCCGGTGCGGAATGAATCGAGTCGGATGGGGAATGGGCCGGACCACCTGCTTCTTGATGGCCGTCTCTGCAAGAAGCGAGGAGCACGCCCGCTCATAAGGAAGGCAGTGGCAGCTCGGCGGGAGAAGCTTTGACGCGCAAGTCGGTGTGGCCGTGACGACTCAAAGGGAAATTGGGCAGCGAAGAGTGCCTCTCGATGACCTGGCGCTGCTTGGCAGAAGACAGACATCCGGGATGTCCAAGAGACATCTCCACGCCACCCAATGGGATGGGAATCAAGACCTACGCTGCCTTGATATCCGCAACGTGAATCGTTTTCGAGGCGGCATCCAGTGTGCCGGTGACAAGGACGTTCTTCCCGTCGAAAGCTTTTGCTCTATCCTGGTCATCCAGCTGAAAAGTTTCGGTGTCGGACACCAGGACGTATTTCCCATCCATGAACGAGATCCGGCCTGAGAACGTATCGGCCGCTTTGTCTTCAGTGCTTGTCAGCGCGGAGCTCGCCGTGGAGATTGCGCTCGCCGTGTGAGCGTTTAGCGGACCATAAGCCGCATATCCCGCGACCACCCCGAAAGTCAGAAGACACACGACCATCATCATTTTCCTCATAACTTTCACCTCCCGTGCGTGATAGCCCTGCCTCGCTATGCCGGTCGGACCCGTCAGAGCCTAAGCGGACTGCAGAGGCTCCTAGGCAATCGGAGTGCCCCGAGCTCTTGGGATTTTGGCCTTTTTGCATCAATGCATTGGGCCCATTGGCTGATTCGACGCTGGGAAAAACTGCCCTATCACTGGAATTTTTTTCGCATGTCAAAAATTGCACCGTGCACATTCGGGCTTGAGTCCTCGCCGTCGACATCCCGTCGCACAGGTATGAACGGCAGTGCGATTGCCTATGCCCCGGTGTTGCGCCGGGGGGCCGTGCTCCTACTTGTTGGGTTTACGGAAGATGAGGCAATAGTCGCCATTGGTCCAATCGGCAGGATGGGGACCGGGCTTAAAGCCCGCGGCGGTAAGTTCCTCGATGATGATGGAGCGGGAGATGCCGTGGTGGCCGCGGTTCTTGGGAACGTTTTCGTGAACCTGCGGCAGCGCTTCGCGGTCCTCAAAGTCGATGATGGCGAGCGTTCCACCCGGCTTAAGGGCCGCGAGGAAGCTGGCGTTCATTTTCGTGGGATTGGGAAAGTGATGATAAACGCGCCGCACCACGATGGAGTCGCAGCCGCCGGGGGGCAAATTCGATTCCTCGGCGCCGGCTTTGAGGACGGTGACATTTTTCCGCTCGGCGGTGAGTTTTTCGAGCCGGGCGAGCTTGGCGTCGTCGATTTCGGTCGAGTAGACATGGCCCGCCGCACCCACGCGCTCTGAAAGCAGCAGGGTGATCTCACCGTCGCCCGCCCCGACGTCGGCAATCGCGCTCCCCGCCTGCCAGTCGAGCAGCTTCGCGAGCCGCTCGGTTTCGGCTTGGAACGTGTCCTCGGCAAGACCGGCGGCGATTCCGAGAGCGGCAAATGCGATCGTAAGGACGACGCTGCGGCGCTTCATGCTTGCATCATAGCCGATTTTAGACGTGGCAGGAGCGGGGTTTGCCCCGCTCCAAAAGGGCACTCCCTGCCGTGCCCACGCGGCCCCAAAACAACGACAGCATCGTCCCTACTTCAGTGTCCGGAAGACATCGAGCATGGGCACCGGCCCTCCGCTGGTGACCACCTG
>JACQNR010000231.1 GCA_016202975.1 Acidobacteriota bacterium | reverse complement strand
CTGTTGCCGTCTGCTTGCTTCCTCCTACCTTCCTCGATTATCGTCTCGACGCACGCCTTCGACCCCTTCCCCCCTCTCCCCAGGGGGGATACGATGTACCAAGGCTTCCCTACGTCCATGAATTCAGAGCGCGGCGGATCAGACCTGGAAGTCTTGCTTGACGGGGAGGCGATTGCTCGCCGCGTTCGCGAATTGGGCGCCCAGATTTCCGCTGATTATCGCGGTCGCCCCTTGCGGCTTGTGGGCGTCCTGAAAGGGGCGTGGATTTTTCTGGCCGACCTGGTCCGGTGCCTGGACATTGAGGTTACCGTCGATTTCCTGAGCTTTGCCAGTTACGGCGATGGCGCCGAATCCACGGGCGCGGTCAAGATTACCAAAGACCTGGACCATGCAATCACCGGGCTCGATGTCCTCGTCGTGGAGGACATCCTGGATACGGGACGGACGTTTGAGTCTCTTCTCGGCGTGCTGGAAGCCCACAAGCCCCGCTCCATTAAGGTCGTCACACTGCTCGACAAGCCTTCCCGCAGGATCCAGCCCGTGAATGCCGATTACGTGGGTTTTACGATTCCCGACGCCTTTGTCGTCGGCTATGGACTTGACTACGCCGGCAAATACCGAAATCTTCCCGACGTGCGGATCGTCCGCAATCCAAGCAGCTAATGTAAACGGAGTTGAAAACGTTACAATATTCCCCCTCACCCCCCGGCCCCTCTCCCTCAGGGAGAGGGTGGCCCGGAAGGGCCGGGTGAGGGAGTCAAAGTCCACTGACAAGCGCGAGAACGTAACATTACTTCTGACGTTTACATTAGTTGTCATCCCTCGATCATCGCCAATGGATATTCCGTCATTCTGGCCGCTATCCCGCCGCGAGAACGAATAGTTTCTTTACAAAGCCCGCGCACCCGCACCATAATTACTTCGTTCTCCACGCCATGAGCGAGTTTTCCACGCCGTTGATGCGCCAGTACAGCGCCATCAAGGAGCGCCATCCAAGCGCCCTGCTGTTTTTCCGCCTGGGCGATTTCTACGAACTCTTTTTTGAAGACGCCATCGTTGCCTCGAAAGAGCTGCAGATCACTCTGACCGCGCGCAACAAGGAAAAAGGTCAGCCCGTACCGATGTGCGGCGTTCCCTATCACGCGGCGGAAACTTACATGGCACGGCTCATCCGCAAAGGCTTTCGCGTCGCCATCTGTGACCAGATGGAGGACCCTCGCGCGGCGAAGAAATTGGTGAAGCGCGAGGTCACGCGCGTCGTGACCCCCGGAACCGCTATCGACCCGCAGGTGCTGGAGCCGCGCGAGAACAATTACCTTGCCGCCATTGCCGAGCGCGACGGCGCGGTCGGTCTGGCGCTCGCGGACCTTTCGACGGGAGATTTTCGGGCCACCGAATTCCGCGGCCCGGAGGCCTCTTCGCGCCTTCAGGAGGAGCTCGGCTGCGCGCGACCGCGGGAGATATTGGTCCCGAGCGGCGCGCGGGCCTGGACAGGCCGGCCATCGTCCCAGATTCCAACATTAAGGTCCGAAATCTCCGGAGTCACTGAAACCCCGGTCGACGATTGGGCCTTCAACGAAGAGTACGGGGCGCGCCAGATTCGTGACCAGTTCCGCGTGGCAACACTCGCGGGCTTCGGACTCGAGGACCGTCCGCTGGCCGTGGCCGCCGCGGGGGCCATTCTGCATTACGCTCGGGAAACCCAGCGCGGGTCGCTCGCGCACCTTGACGGAATCAAATACTTCGAGCAGCAGGATTCTCTGCTTCTCGACCCCGCCACGCTACGCAACCTGGAACTGGTCGAACCAGTCTTCGGGGGCGAACGGAACACCACGCTGCTTGCCGCGCTCGATCATTGCGTCACGCCCCCCGGAGGGCGTCTGCTCAAAAACTGGCTCCTTCGCCCATCCATCCAAAGGGAGGAAATCGCGGCGCGTTGGGAAGCCGTGGGCGAATTAGCCGCGCAGACGGTGGCGCGGGAGGAGTTTCGCCGGGTTCTGGGAAAAGTTCAGGACATGGAACGCCTCCTCAGCAAAGTCACGCTCGAAACCGCAAACGCGCGCGACCTGCTGGCGCTGGCGGGCTCGCTGGCCCTGCTCCCTCTGATTCGCAAAATGATGAGCCGCCTGGAGGCGCCGCGGCTTCGCGATCTCCACGAGCGAATCGATGAACTGGGCGACGTTCAGAAGCTCCTGGAAGAATCCATCCATCCGGAGCCGCCTGCCGCCCTGACCGAGGGAAATCTGATCCGGCCCGGCTACCATGCGGAGCTCGACGAGCTGCGGGGAATCAGTCAGAACAGCAAGCAATTGATCGCGACGATTGAAATCCGCGAGCGCGAGCGCACGCATATCGGGTCTCTCAAGGTGCGTTTCAACAATGTATTTGGCTACTACATCGAGGTCTCGAAACCCAATCTCCACCTTGCCCCCGCCGACTATGAGCGCAAACAAACGCTCGTCAACGCGGAGCGCTTCACGACGCCGGAATTGAAGGAACTCGAGATCAAGATCCTCGACGCGCAGGAGCGCATCCAGACTCTCGAGCGCTCGCTCTTCACTGAGATTCGCCGCCAGGTCGCGGCTGAGTCGCGCCGCATCCGCCAGACGGCCCAGGCGCTCGCCGAACTGGACGTGCTGGCTTCCTTCGCCCGGCTCGCTGCAGAGAGCAACTATCGCCGGCCGGAGATTTCCGAGGACGGCGAGTTGGTCATCGCGCTGGGCCGCCACCCCGTGGTCGAGCGCATCGCGGAGGAAGACCAAAGCGGCCGATTCGTCCCCAACGATCTCTTCATGAATTCGTCAGGCGACCGGATTCTGCTCATCACCGGCCCCAACATGGGCGGCAAGTCGACCTATCTCCGCCAGACGGCGCTCATCAGCATCATGGCTCAGATGGGATGCTTTGTGCCCGCCGAGCGCGCCAAACTACCCATCTTCGATCGCATCTTCACGCGCATCGGCGCTTCTGACAACCTCGCGCGCGGTCGCTCGACCTTTATGGTTGAAATGACCGAAGTCGCGAGCATTCTCAATATCGCTTCGCCGCGCAGCCTGATCCTGCTCGACGAAGTGGGGCGCGGTACGGCGACGTTCGACGGCCTCTCCCTGGCGTGGGCGGTAGTCGAATACCTGCAAACTCACACCCAGGCGAAAACCCTGTTCGCCACCCACTACCACGAACTGACCGAACTCGCGGATCTGCTGCCCGGCGTCCGCAACTACCACGTGGCGGTGAAGGAATCGGGCGCGGACATCGTATTCATGCGCAAGGTCAAGCCGGGAAGCGCGGATAAAAGCTACGGCATCGAAGTCGCGCGGCTCGCGGGGTTGCCCAGGACCGTCATTGAGCGCGCCAGGGAAATTCTGCAGCGCCACGAGCAAAGTGAGCACACGCTGAGTGAGAAACTGACCGCAAGAAATTCAACGGCCGAGGCGGACAAACTCCAGCTTACAATTTTCACCCCGCTCAACGCCGAAGTCGTGCGCGCCATCGACCAAGCCGACCTCGACAACCTGAAGCCGCTCGACGCGCTGAATCTGCTGGCCGAACTCAAAAAGCAGATCAAATCATGAACGCTATTCGGAACGCGAGCTTGAGCCGCGTACTGTTCCTCCGGCTCAAGGACAACCGTTGGACGAGGTCGCTCGAAAGCGGCTTGCGGGACTCCCCTCCTGGAGGGGTGCTCCTCGCCGACCCACTCCCGCGAACACCCGACGACACACTGGCGCTCACGCTCAAAATTCGTCGTGCATGCTCCAACCCCGTCTTCATCGCGATTCGAGAGGAGGGTGGGCCCGGCAGCCCGCTCTCACGGTATTTTGCTGCATTACCTTTGCCGCGCGCACTGGCGAAGATGGGCGCCGAGGCTGTGGCCCGTTCATCAGACCTGATGGGCGATGCGCTGAGATTGTTAGGACTCAACACAAACTTTGCTCCCGTCCTCGATCTCGCAACGCCGTTGAGCGAAAAGAAGCTGGGGGCACGGACCTTCGGCCGTGACCCACAAGGCGTCGCGGAATGCGGGGGGGCCCTTATGTGCGGCCTGGCTCGCCACAAGATACTGGCTTGCGGAAAACATTTTCCCGGCTGGGGCAGCGTGCCTTTTGAACGCGCTTCCGGCCTGCCGGTAAGCGCGAAAACCATGGCCTCATTGTGGCGCGAAGACCTCCTGCCGTTTCGCAAGCTCCTGCCGTGGTTGCCGATGGTCTTGCTGAGCTCTGCGGCCTACAAAGCATATGATTTCGACCTGCCTCGCCCGGCATCGCTCTCTTCATCCGTGGTCGAAGGCTTGCTCCGGGGAAAACTTGGGTATCACGGTGTTGCCCTGGCCTTTGACCTCGACTCGAAAGATGTGCGCGGCGCGCTCAGTTTTGGTGAGGCCGTGATTCAGTCGCTCAACGCGGGCTGCGACATGGTCATGGTGGATCAAGGTGAACGCTTTGGAATTTCTCTTGAAGCCCTCAAAACAGGCATTCAATCCGGAAGGTTATCAACCCAGCGCGTCGAAGAAGCCTTGAAAAGGATCCAAGCGGCGCAGAAGCGAATCCCGTCCTCAACCTCTAAACCTTCGAAGAAAGCAATCCAAGGACTTCAAAAAGGATTCGATGAATTCTCGCGGGAGTTCATCCGGGAGGAGTCCAGCAATGGCTGAAGGCTCAGGCAGGGGCAGGCTGGCAGTCGGCCTGATGTCGGGCACATCGATGGACGGTATCGACGCGGCGCTCCTCTCCATCACCGGACCGCCGGAAAAGCCGCGCGTGCGCCTGCGAGAATTCGCTACGACGCCTTATCGCGAAGAATTGCAGAAGGCGCTCGCGCACGTCGCCTCCGGCCACCCTTCGAGCGCCAGCGCCATCAGTCAGATGAATTTTCTGCTTGGCGAACTCTTTTCCGAGGCCGCACTCGCCGTCTGTCGGCGCGCGAAGGTTTCACCCAAGAAACTGAGCGTCATCGG
>JACQNR010000219.1 GCA_016202975.1 Acidobacteriota bacterium | reverse complement strand
GAGGTTCGGGTGGCCGAAAATTCCAGCTTGGCGGGAGCCAACGTCCTCAATACCGAGATGTGCCGCGGCTTGGGAGTGATTGTACTGGCGCTTCGAACCAAGGACGGCGAAATCTATTTCAATCCCGGTCCCGACCAGCGGGTCTCCGCCGGAGACTTCCTCATCGCCGTCGGTGATTCCCACAAGCTCAAAAGACTTGAAAGCTTGGCGGGAGTCTAGTTTTCCCATGAAGATTCTCACTGCCGAGCAGATGCAACGCATCGACCGGATTTCCACCGAGCGCTATGGCGTTCCCAGCCTGACCTTGATGGAGAACGCCGGACGCGGCATCGTGGAATTTCTCGAAAGCCGATTCGCTCCACTGGCGGGCCAGCGCATCACCATCCTCTGCGGGCGTGGGAATAACGGCGGCGACGGTATGGTGGTCGCGCGACTCCTGCGGGATCGCGGCTTGACCCCGCGCGTGTTGCTTTTTAGTGCCCCGGAAAAACTCAAGGGCGACGCGCTCGTGAACTGGGAACGCTTGTTCGCTTCGGGCGCGATTGAGATTGTGCCTGATGACGTTGCCTGGAAGCGTCTTGCCCCCGAAATTCATAATTCCACGCTGTTGATCGACGCGCTGCTGGGGACGGGGCTCACGAAGCCACTGGAAGGTTTTCTTCTGGACGTCGTGCGCGATGTCAACGGACTAGCTGCTCGCACTCGAATAGTGGCGGTGGATTTGCCATCGGGCATCTCGGCGGACCAGGGTGACCTGATCGGCGAGTGTGTGCGCGCGCACGTTTCGGTAACCTTCACCGCCCCCAAGCTTGCGCACGTATTCCCGCCCGCGTGCGAGTGCGTGGGCGAATGGGTCGTGAAACCGATTGGGACGCCTGCGGAGGCGCTGTCGAGCGATCCCGACCTGAAGCTGAACCTTGCGACCCGGGAAGATCTTGCCTGGCTCGCTGCGCCACGCGCTCGGGACGCGCACAAAGGCAGATTCGGGCATGTGCTCATTCTCGCCGGGTCGATCGGAAAGACCGGAGCCGCTGCCATGGCCGCCTCTGCCGCTCTGCGCGCGGGTGCGGGCTTGGTGACCATCGCCACGGCCAGGAGCGCGCTTCCCATCATCGCGTCGCTCGGCATGGAATATATGACCGAGCCGCTGCCGGAAACCGATTCCGGATCTGTTTCCTTGCGCGCGCTCGATTACGGCCGCTTCGACGAGCTGGTGAATGGGAAAAACGTCCTTGCCGTGGGGCCGGGCCTGGGATCGGCGCCTGAAACATTCGAGCTCGTGCGCGCCGTGGCGGGCAAATACGAATTGCCCGTGGTGATCGACGCCGACGGGCTTAACGCTTTTGCAGGGCGCATTGATTCTATTCGGGCCTCCGGGCGCGTGCGGGTCTTGACTCCGCACCCGGGCGAGATGGCTCGTCTGACTGGCCAGACTGTGGCCGGGATTCAGGCGTCGCGACTCGCGACGGTTCGTCACTTCGCGGCCAGCCGCGGAGCAACTGTCGTTTTGAAAGGGCACAAGACTCTCACCGCTGCGCCCGAGGGAGATGTCTGGGTGAATTCCACTGGAAACCCCGGCATGGCGAGCGGCGGCACGGGAGACGTTTTGACGGGATTGATCGCGGGCCTTTTGGCCCAGCACAATTCGCGCCCGCCCGCGGAGGTTGCAGCGGCAGCGGTCTATCTGCACGGCCTCGCGGGCGATATTGCCGCCGAAGAAGCTGGGGAAACGTCCCTTATCGCGGGAGACGTGCTCGACGCAATCCCGGCGGCGTTTCGATCATTGATATAGCGCCTCCCTTCAGGCAGTCATCCCTTGAAGTATCCGAAATGCTGGCCTGAAGGTCGGCGCTACGCTCCAGGCGGGACAGATTCTATATGTCTGACTCCATCTCCCCGGTCCGCACTCGTGAGCTGGTCACGCACTCGGCCGAGGAAACTGTCGCCTTCGGCCGCGAGCTCGCGCGCGATCTTCCGCGGCCGTGCTTGATCCTTCTTGAAGGAGACCTGGGCAGCGGCAAGACGACTTTGACCAAAGGCATCGTGGCGGGACTTGGCGCGGCGCGGGAAGAGGACGTGACCAGCCCGTCGTTTACTCTGGTGCAGGAATACGGCGGCTCGCCGCGCGTTTTCCACGCCGACCTTTACCGGATCGAAAGCGGGCGCGAGCTCAGCAGTCTGGGTTTGGATGATTTATTGAGCGCCGATGCGATAGTAATCGTTGAATGGGGCGAGAAGCTCTGGGATAATGCCCCGGCCCCTCAGGTGGTTATCCAAATGGAGCATGTATCGAGTGAAGAGCGCCGAATCGCGGTGGAGCGTTTTGACAATTCTTAGCCGAATCATCCAAGGCTGTTTGAGCGCGGCGATCGTGGTGGGGGCCGTTTCCTGCGGCAGCGTGCCGTCGACGAACTACTACTCGTTGCGCGTTCCGCCACCCCCCGCCGCAGCTCACACGCCGCAGACCGCCGCGGTTCTGGGCATCGAGCGCTTCAACGCCCCTGACGCCTTGCGCAATGACCGGCTGGTCTATTATTCGTCGCCCACCCAAGTCGGATTCTACGACTACCATCGTTGGGTGGCTGACCCGGCTTCGATGCTGCGTGACGACGTGTCGCGGCGAATCGAGCAGGCGGGGTTGTTCGCGGACGTGGAACTGCTCCCGGCGCGGGGCGGATCGAATTATTACTTGCGCGGGCGCGTGCTCCACTTCGAAGAGGTGGATTACGAGGGTGCGGTGAGCGGCCGCGTGGGACTGGAATTGACACTGGTGCGTGGAAGCGACCGCCAGGTCCTGTGGTCCGACTCGCGGCAGGCGAAGATAGCAGCGGCGGGCCAGGGCCACGCCGCAGTGATCGAAGCCTTGAACGCCGCCAGCGATCGGGTGCTGGGCGAATTGCTTCCTCCACTCCTTGCCAAGGCCGAAGAGGAATTGAAGCAGGGCGCGAAGAAATCCCCCTAAGAGGAGAAATCAAACGTCTATGACCTCCACTGCCGGGCCCACGCGCTGGGCTCTAATTGCAGGTTCGTCGAGCGGCTTTGGTGAAGCGGTTGCGCGGGAACTTGCGAAAGAAGGGCTGAACATCTTCGGCGTGCACTTTGACCGCCGCTCCGCCATGGACCGCGTGAACGAAGTGATTGCGGCTCTCAAGGCGACCGGGCGCGATGTGGTGTTCTTCAACATTAACGCCGCCGACTCCGCCAAGCGCGCCGAAGCCCTCGACCAGATGCAGGCGCATTGGAAAGAGCTCGGGGGCGAGCACTACATCAAAGTGTTTCTGCATTCCGTCGCCTTCGGCTCGCTCAAGCCCTACGTGTCGGACACGCCCGAAGACGAGATCACCCAGGCACAGATGGAAATGACCGTGGACGTGATGGGCTGCAATTTGGTCTATTGGATTCAGGAATTGATGCGCCGTAAGATGCTCGGAAAGGGAAGCCGCATCTACGCCATGACCAGCGCGGGCGGGCACAGCGTGATTCCGAGCTACGGCGCGGTCTCCGCTGCCAAGGCCGTGTTGGAGTCGAATATCCGCCAACTTGCCTACGAACTGATGCCGCACGGTATCACCGCCAACGCCATCCAGGCCGGGATTACTCTTACCGCCGCGCTTGCCAAGATTCCGGGAAGCGACAAGCTCGCCGATTTCGCCAGCGCCCGCAACCCCGGCGGCCGCCTCACCACGCCTCAGGATATCGCCGAAGCCATCGCTGCACTGATGAGCGACAAAACCCACTGGATGACCGGCAACACCATCCGCGTCGACGGCGGCGAGGATATTGTGACGTAGCGCCGACCTTCAGGTCGGCACAGTGCCGGGCTGAAGCCCGGCGCTACTAAGCGAACCGGCAGGCTGGGGCAAGCCCCTGATTTCTGGGGTCTGCGATTTTCCGAAGTGACTCAGCCTCGTTTTGCCACGGTTGTGATTCTTTGAAACCTTATCGCTTGGGGAAATCGCAGACCGCCAAGGACAACGGTCTGCGCCAGCCACGGAACCGAGATGGGCTCCACGCCTGATCCCGCGAAATCGCCAGCACCGATACAGGGACTACTGCGCCCCCACCCCAGTTGGATAATTGGAGG
>JACQNR010000218.1 GCA_016202975.1 Acidobacteriota bacterium | reverse complement strand
TTGTGCGCGATAGCTCCTTCAAGAAGGGCGAGAAGCTGACGCTTGTCGCCGGAGAAGGAGCGAGCGACGTAGGTTGCTCCCAGCATGATGGCGAGCGCGCAGGTATCGACAGGGGGAAGATCGTTGACCACGCCGGTCTTGAGTTTGGATCCCACATCGGCGGTGGCAGAGAACTGGCCCTTGGTGAGGCCGTACACGCCGTTGTCCTCAATGATATAGATCATGGGCAGGTTCCGCCGCATCAGATGCACGAAGCCGCCGGCACCGATCGAAACCGTGTCGCCATCGCCCGAAACTCCGATAGCCAAAAGCGTGCGGTTGGCAAGCATCGTTCCTGTGGCGACAGTCGCCATGCGCCCATGGACGGCGTTGAGGCCGTGCGAGGAGCCGAGGAAGTAGGCGGGGCTTTTCGAGGAGCAGCCGATGCCGGAAAGCTTGGCCACGCGGTGCGGCTCGACTCCTAGTTCGTAGAAGGCCTCAATAATGCGCTCGGAGATGGCATTGTGCCCGCAGCCGGCGCAGAGTGTGCTCTTGCTGCCTTTGTAGGTCGAAATCTCCAGGCCGATGCGGTTTACTTTCTTCGGCGGTGAGGGCGGTGCGGCGGTGGTGGCCATTTACTTTACCCCTTCTTGGGAAACGATCGAGTCGGTGACGCTGCGCGCGTCGATTGGCAGCCCGTTGTAATGGAGGACGCTGCGGAGCTTCACGACATCCTCGGCCTCGACATCGAGTCGCAGAAGCTGATAGAGCTGGGAGTCGCGGTTCTGGTCGACTACGTAAACCCGGCGGTGGCGGCGGATGAAGTCCGCCACCTGTTCATTGAACGGGTAGGCGCGCAGGCGGAGGTAGCTCGCCTCAACATCGTACTCGTGCTGCAACTGGTCGAGCGATTCCATGACGGCCCAGTGGCTGGAGCCGCAGGCGATGATGCCGATTTGCTGGGCCTTCGACTCCTGGATCACGGGCCCCGGGACACGCTCGCGCATCACTTCGAATTTCTTCGCAAGACGATCCATATTGTGAACGTAGTCGGCAGGGCGCTCGGAATACTTTGCCTTTTCATCGTGCCCGCTGCCGCGGGTGAAATAACCCGCCGCCGGATGGTTCGTTCCCGGAAGCGTCCGGTAGCCGACGCCGTCCCCGTCCAGGTCCCGATAGCGCTCAAAGCTCCCCAGGCGATCGAGATCTTCCTTGCTCAAAACCTTGCCGCGCGCAATCGGCTTCTCCGGATATGGAAAGGTGTCCGACATCCAGTTATTCATACCCAGGTCGAGATCGCTCATGACGAAGACGGGCGTCTGCTCGGCTTCGGCGAGGTCGAAAGCCTCCATCGTCATCGTGAAGCACTCCTCCACGGAGCACGGGAAGTACATCGGATGTTTTGTATCGCCGTGCGAAAGGAACGCCGTCGAGAGGAAGTCGCCCTGGGCGGTGCGAGTGGGCAGCCCCGTCGAAGGCCCAACGCGCTGAACATCAACAATGACTGCAGGGATTTCAGAGTAGTAGCCGAAGCCGGTGAATTCGGACATGAGGGAAATACCGGGGCCGGAAGTCGCGGTCATGGATCGAGCACCTGCCCATCCCGCGCCTAGCGCCATGCCAATCGCCGCCAGCTCGTCTTCGGCCTGAACGATGGCAAAGGTAGCCTTCTTGGTCACGGGATCGATGCGATAGCGCTTCATTAAATCGATCAAGGTCTCGCAAACCGTGGAGGATGGGGTAATGGGATACCAGGTGACCACGGTGACCCCGGCGAACATGGCGCCCAGAGCGACTGCCGAGTTGCCATCAATAATGATCTTGCCGCGCGTCTCATCCATCCGCTGCAGGGAAAAGCGGTTGGACTTTTGCAGCTGCTTCTCGGCAAAGTCGTAACCCGCGCGCGCCGCGTTCCAATTGAGTTCGGCGGCCTTCGCCTTCTTGCGAAACTGCTTCTGGAGAGCCTTCTGAATTTCCTCCATTTCGATGCCCAGCAGCCGGGCCAGCACACCGTCGTAAATCATGTTGCGAACGAGCTTGCGAAGCTTTGCGTCGGGGCAAATCGGCGCAACGATCTGGTCAAAGGGGACTGAATAAAAAGTCAAATCATTGCGCAGGCGGTTCAGGTTGAGGCGTTCGTCGAAAACCACCGCTGACCCGGCGCGAAGGTCGCGCACATCTTCCTCAGCTGTCTCCGGGTTCATCGCAACCAGGAAATCGATCTCCTTTTTCCGACCGACGTAACCATACTTGGAAGCGCGAATCGTGAACCAAGTCGGAAGGCCGGCGATGTTGGAGGGGAATAAGTTCTTGCCCGACACGGGAATCCCCATCTGGAAGATGGAGCGGAGCAGAACCGTATTCGCGGTTTGGCTTCCGGAACCATTTACGGTGGCGACCTGAATGCTGAGATCGTTTACCAGGCTTTGCGGTTCTGGCTCGGTATCTTTTTCGTTCGGGGCAACATGAGTGGTAGCCATAGGCTTATCTTGGGAGTCCTCCCAGAGAAATAATCAGGCGGGTCAACAGCAAGTCCCCCTTGCAGGGAAGAGCGGGATGTCTGCCGCCAAATGTTCAATTATACCAAAAAGGAGTGCATTGGATGGGAATTAAGCCCCCGTGGCGGGAGCGATATTCAGTGATGGACGTCGCGAGCGTGGGACACATATCCCGCCGGACCACTTCTACTTCTTAATGGCAGGATCGGAGGTGACCGGCGCAGCCTGCCCCGGCGCCATAATCGAGGAAAGCATAGCGGCAAGTCGCGAGCGTAACGCCTGCTCCGCCTCTTGAATGGATTTCTCGTTTTGGGCGGCGAGGTCATCCGCGAAACTGGCGCGGAAGTTGCTGATGACGACCTCCAAACCCTGCAAAGCTTCGCTCACACGCGCGGCCTGGTCGGCCTCGGCCTTCCGCATCAACCCCCCCAGCCATTGCTCGAGTGCCTTTTCACCTGCCTGGACCTCCTCAGCCGATTTGGCCGCGAGGTGTGCCCCGGATTCGTTTACCAGTCGCGCGGCGTGCTGGGAGAGTTGTTCTTTGTACGTCTTCGAAATTTCCTCGAGGCTTGGCCGCAATGCTTTTTTCGAACCCTCGACCAAATCCGCCGGAAGGCTGACCTTTAATGCTTGAGCCGCGGTGGCGAGTTCGGAAACCGCTCGTTCGGTTAGCTCCGTAACGCGAGCCTCGGTCTTCCGCATCAAGCCGCCCAGCCATTCCTCAAGAGCCTTTTCACTCGCCTGGACCTCCTCAGCCGATTTGGCCGCGAGGCGTTCCTCGGATTGGGCCGCAAGCCGCGCCGCATGCTGAGTCAGCTGCTCTTCCTGCGCTCTCGCAATGCCCTCGAGGCGCGCCTTCACTTCCTCCATCGAAACCTGGACCAATTCCGCCACGATATTTGCCTTTAACACGTGAACGCTGGCGGCGAGTTCCGTCGCCGATTGCTCGGTGCACTCCGCGAGACGCGCCTCGGCCTGCGCCGTTCTTTCGCTCAGCCGCTGGTCATGCGCGGCCAGAGCGGATCGTGTAATCATTTCTGCTTCGTCGCGCAGCCTGGCGAGCGATTCTTCGGTCGCCTTTTGCGCCCGGTCAGAGGCCTGCTGGGCGGAGGGGGAGTGGGCGGGCTGTTTAGGGAAGGATTTTACCCTGGGAGCAGCCTCGGACTGCGCCGCCGCCACGCCCGACCAGGAAGATTCCATAGGGGAGATCCCTCCTCCGAGCGTCGCTGCGACCGTCGCCCAGTCGCTGGGGGGATTCTCGACGCCCCAGATGTTCCCCGGCTGCAGGAGCTGCATGGCGATGGCAGGGTGTGGTTCTTCCGCGGTTGGCTCGTAGACGTTTACACAAACGCCCTTGCTGCCCCGCCCCGTCTTGAGACACTCAATCGAGACTAGCATTCCCACAAGAATCTTCCGCCCGGTGCGAACCCGCGCCCCGTGAATGTTTACGATTTCGGTGATCGTCTCGTCACGATAGATCTCGCCCCTCGCGTCTCGCCCGCTCAAAATAACGGGGGTTTCATGATTGATGCGTGTGCTGCGGCGGCGATTGGCATATGACTGAGAGTCAGCTTTTCGCGCGGCAAATGGCCCTTGACCCATAAGATAGTCCTTTCAGACAAGAAAACCGGCAGAGAGAGTATGTCCGGCTGGCGCACTGGCCGAGGGAGGTCGCAAATCTCTGGGGCGGCCCGGGAAGACAAACCCCCGCCTCCCAGCTTCCCCTCCGAAGCTGGGCGAATTCTACCAAGGGGTTACTATGAATTCAATGAGGAATTTTCGCCCGGCTTTCGTGAGCCGGAGCGGCGTTCCTTACGGAAGCGGATGGTTGCGCGGCCAAGGTTTACGGGTGCTATGGCCGGTGCATCCGGGCACGGATTCGAGCTACAGTTTTCGGGTCTTTCAGCTCGCGCAGGGCATCGGCTGCAATCCAGCGTGCGGACCTCGATTCCATCGTCTGGATCTCCGCAGCGTCTTGCATTGCCTTTTGGCGCAAAACCATGTTCCGTTTTCCAATTTGGCGCAGCGCCCAGTTGACAGCTTTCTTCACGAAGTTTCGCTCGTCGGTTGCACCCTTTTTGATCAGTCCAAGGTACCTGATGAAGACGCCATCCTTCGCGGTCTTGTCGTGCGCGGCGAGGCAGGCAATGAGGACAAATCCCGCGCGCTTGACGTACTCCTCCTCGCGGCGCGTCCACTCGACGGCCTTGCGGCGCGCGCAGGATGTCTGCCGAAAGAGGCGATTGCAGCACTGATCCACCACGTCCCATGTATCGAAGTCGCGCGCCCAGCGCTCCATTTGCGCTTCCGTGACTTGCGTGGGGTCGTCCGCGAAAGCAGCAAGAATCTTCGCGTCATGAATTCCGGTCGCCCACAGCCGTTCGGCCAGCCCATGGTCGCCTCGAATTTGCTTTGCCATGCTCCACAGGACCGGCGTCGGCACGCCGTACGCCTTCTTGACGTTAATTCCATATCGAGCCATCCCCGCAATGTTGCGCGGGCTATAGTAAGACTTCATCTTCCTGAGAATGTCAGTGTAAGTCATTCCAAGCTCTCCTGAGTGCGTCTGGCCGCCACGCATGATAACGCAAGTCCACTCGCTCAGCCGACCTCGCCGCGAAGGGGTTTCCCGCTCGCTCATGCCCTCACCCGTCCCGGGAGGTCGGGACACCCTCTACCGTTGGAAGAGGGCCCGCCGCAGCGCGGAGGGGGTGAGGGAGGTTTTTGTTCAGCGCCGTTGACTTTGGGTTATTCACTAGGATAGCGTAGCGAGTCTGAAAAACCCTGGGGAACACACCGCGTAGGATCCCTTGGTCCAAGCTAGGGCGCGAGCGTTCATCTACGGGGCAGGGTGTATTTGACTGTTGGATGCGCGTGGCCCTGAGCCATCTCCGTGAAATTTGGCTGCTGCCGCGAAGCTGGGGTAATATTTTTTGGGAGCAACATAATGATTGGCCGGCAGGGCCCTTCGAGGTAGGGTTTTAGCATGGCAGGATCTGGCACACAAGTCCGGACAGCGTCACGACGAGGCTCGCAGCCAGGTGCTCAGGTTGGCGCTCGGGCTTTTCCCCGTCGCGCGCCGGGAATTAGCCTCTTGCCCTGGATCAGGGGACTTCTACCAACCCTGAACGGAGTTCAGCGCCAGATCGGGGAGACTGTGCTTAAGGATCCCGAGAGGTTCATCTCCCTTCGGATCTCCGAGTCAGCGGGCCTTTGTAACGCCAGCAAGAGCTCGATAGTTATCTTCTGCAAGTCAATGGGTCTATCAGGTCTTTCTGCATTCAAGCTCAGCTTAGCCCGAGAACTGGCCGCACCGGTTTTCCCGTTGCTCAGTGATAAGGCTGAGGGTCAACCCAGCAAATCTGAGATTGTCCAGTGGGTATTCGAAGAACTCCAGGATCACCTGCGGCAAACGATCAAGCTCAACACCCTCGAAGCGATAAGTTCCGCCGCTGAGATGCTGCTCAAAGCAAGGCGCATTGTCTTGTTTGGGGCGGGTCTTTCTCTCCCCATCGCTTACTTCTTTCAAGGCCGATTGAACCTCATCGGCCTCCCCGCAGTGATTCAGATCGACACTCACTTACAGTTAGTGGCATCCGCACAAATGAAGAAATCGGACGTGGCGGTGGGCATCTCTTCAAGCGGCAAAAGCCGCGCCACGATTGAGTGTCTCATGATGAGCAAGTCGCGGGGTGCGAGGACGATCTGCATCACCGACTCCATTGGCTCCCCTCTGGACAAGGTCGCTGACCTTTCGCTTTACGCAGCCCCTGGTAATGTGACGTTCATTCAAGCACCCATGGCCTCGCGCACCGGGCAGTTGGCTTTGGTCGACGCCCTCCTAGCTATACTGACCCTGCAACGAAAACGAGAGTCGCTTTCGCAGTTGCGGGCTCATGAAGAATGCCTTCTGAGCCAGCGCATTTCCGACCTCCGGTCCTTGCAGCGGGCTCGGAGGAAAACCGGTAAGGGCCAGAAGTTATTTGGCTCTGTTGAAACCCTTCCGAAATGGTAGCAATGCTTCAGGGGATAATTGAAGCTCAGCCCAAGCAGCTGGACGGGGCCTCGCTGCATGGGCAGCAACCGGCCGGGCCTTGTCTCGAGGGTGGCGATGATGATCTCGCTTCACCTCCTGCATGTGCGCGAGCGAAGCCCGAATAGCGGCGCGCGACCGCTGCGCTTCTTGCAACCCTTCCGCCAAGCGGTATTCGCCTTCCTGACGGGCTTCGGCTTCCTCCGCCGCTTGCTCCATGGCCCAAATCGAAGCGTCCACAGTCAGTTTTGGGGCGAGTTGCGTCGGCAAAGGATCGCTCGCCAGCAGTTGTCGGCAAAGCTGGAGCTCCCAGGTCCGGAATCGATCGGCCAGAAGGCCGAGGTGGCGGATGCGCACGAAGCCCTTGGGCAAGACGGCGGCTCCGCTCTCCCACTGCGGTGAAACTCCCGCCTCGCTCCTACCGCCGTCGCCACAGATAACCCGTGGGCCGCGAAATCCCAAATTCCCGGCACAGCGCCGTCATCCCCTCCTGCCCGCTTACCGCTCGCACCACAAACTGCCGTCGCTGCTCCTCTACGCTCATCCACTTCTAGGGCATCGCTCCCGGCCTCCTCCCACCAACCGGTCACTCTACCTCAAGGTGTGAAGTATGTCCTGGCAACTACTGAAAAGGATTTCATGGCACCATACACTTTAAGACAATCCTCGCAACCTCAAGTTTTGGTTTTGACGTCGTGCAATTGGCTGAAGAGGGTACATTGACCGCTCATGGAGAAGGACCTCCTGCCAAATCGCATGGGGGAAGTCAATACGGTCATTCGATTATCCTTCGGTGAAATCCACCGCTTCCTTCATATATGGCTCAACCGCCATCGCGCCATCGGCTTCACGCAGTAGTTTATTGGGCTCGTGGCTGCGTCGGCGGCAGGCTCGCCCATACGGGAGGTAATCTCAGGCCACTCGATTCATCTGCCATCAGTCCCATATTGAGCGATTGGCTGGCGCAGCAAACCTCAATCGGATCTTACCTGATCAACACAACAAGGACGTGATGGGTGGTGATTTTCCCCGATCGTAATTGATGTGCCTCATACCGGGCGCAAATATTGACTGCCGGGCCTTCTCTGCGAAGCTTTGAAGTATGGGGTGCCCCACCTCACTCGCGATTTGGGCCCTTTGGGATTTCGTAACTTCACGGATTGCGATTTTCGAGTGCTTGTGGGATTCTGCGTTTCCTCATTTCCTTCGGAAAGAGTTCAAGTCGGATGCGCGTACCATACAGGGCTCTCATATTTGTTGTCGCCTTCGTTGCCCTCTTGACTCTTCATATGCCTTTTATCGGCCTGCCTTACTTCTGGGACGAGGCGGGTTATTACATTCCGGCGGCCTGGGATTTCTATAAGGGGTGGGATTTTATCCCCACGAGCACGCTGCCGACCGGCCACACGCCCCTGGTGATGATCTACCTCGCCCTCACGTGGCACATTCTTGGGTATTCGCCGTTCGTGACGCGTGTTGCGATGATTCTGATTGCGTCCGCGACGGTCTTGGCCAGCCACGCCCTGGCCCGGCGGTTCATGGGACGCGAGCCGGCGGTGTGGAGCGCCTTGCTTCTGGCTATCTCGCCGCTATTTTTCGCCCAAAGCAGTCTGGTCTTTCTCGACTTACCCGCTGCGTTATTCACGACGCTGGCGGTCTTCGCGCTCATGAGCGAACGCTTTCTGTTGTTTGCCTTGGGGGCGTCGCTGGCCGTGCTCACTAAGGAAACCGCCGTCGTGCTGCTCCCCGTCGCCTGGGTCTATGCCTCGCACCGCGACCGAGCCTCTCGCGGTGCCGCGGGGAACGCTCAGGAAGGTCGTGCGGCTCGGCGAGCGCGCCAATGGCTCGCTCTGGTGTTACCCCTGGCTCCCCTCCTTGCCTGGACACTCTATTACCACCACAAGTCGGGTTTCTGGACGGGCAATGCCGGGTACCTTGAGTACAACCTATACTCGACACATGATCCAAGCCGAATTGCCTGGAGCGTATTGCGAAGACTCTACGAAATATTCATCGGAGGATTCCAATGGCTGGTGGCGCTTGGCGCGGTGGCTGGGTACCTGTGGGGGCTGAAAATTCGCCACGGACGCCCAACCACACAGAAGCCTGCAGCGCACCTGCATGGGGTGGCGAGTGGTTTAATCGTTGTTTATGTGGTCATGCTGAGCGTCGTGGGTGGCGCCGTGCTGCCGCGCTATCTGCTTCCGATTTACCCCGTATTCTTCTTGGGTTGCGTGATCTTGATCTGGCAATTGCCCCGGGCGGCTGGTCGTGCCATTTGCGTAACTGCGGCCGTGTGCTTTGTCGCCGCGTGGTTCATCAATCCGCCGTATCCCTTCGCGTTTGAAAACAACCTTGCTTACGCCGACTTTATCCGGCTGCACCAGGATGCGGCCCGCTATCTCGAATCGCGACAGCCGGAGAGAAGAATCTTGACGGCGTGGCCCGCGACGGATGAAGTGTCGCGGCCCTTCCTCGGTTATGTCGCTCGCCCGTTTCGCGTCGTGCCTGTGGAGGGATTCACCGAGAGAGATTTCGAGAAAATTGAGCCCGAGTCTTTTGACGTTCTTTATCTCTACTCGCGCAAGTGGGAACCATCGAACAACTGGCTGCAGCGCTTCCCCGCGCTTCTCCGTGCGCAGCAGACCCACTTTGGCTACGCGCCCCAGATTTTGGACTCTATACTCGTCCAGCGTTTCGGACTCACGCTGGAGGCCCAGTTCGAGCGCCGAGGGCAGTGGGTACGCGTTTACGGTAGGCGGGAGGCGATTGGCAGCTCACAGGCGGCTGACCGCCCTGCCAGCCGTTGACAGGCGCGAAGCGCGTGCTATACTTAACATTCAGGGGCATCTTCGGGACAGATATTCCTGCCACTCCTCCAGAATTTTTCGCCGGATCGTTCGCCAGGGTCGTAGGAGTCCAAAAGCATCCCGCCCGAAATCAACCGATCCCGACAGCGAGGGAAAGTGAATTCCGAAACCTGCAAACGGGAAATTGTGATTGAAATTCCCATCGACGTCATCGCCAAGGAGTCGGACGTCGTCGTCACGCAATTCCAGCGCGTGGCGCGAATTCCCGGATTCCGCAAGGGCCATGCCCCAGCCACGCTCATCCGGAGGCACTTCAAGAACGATATCCGCAGCGAACTCGTACAAAACCTTTTGCCGAAGTTCTTCGATGACGTGGTGAGGGAAAAACACCTCCAAGTCGTCGGGCAGCCCCGGTTTGAGGATCTGAAATTCGAAGACGGCCAGCCGCTGACCTGCAAGGCATCCTTTGAAGTCGCGCCGGAGTTCGAGCTGGGTGAGTACAAGGGGCTGGAAATTGAAGTTGAGTCCGCCCAGGTTTCGGAGGAGGACGTCGATAAGGCCTTGGAGGAACTCCGCCAGAGCGCGGCGACTTACGAGGACGTTCAAGGCCGGCCCGCCGAGGACGATGATTATGTCATGGTCTCCTATCAAGGCCATGACGCCAAGGACGCTGGGGGTGAGCCGGTCCAATCGCGCAGCGCCGTCGTGCACCTGGGGGCCCCAGGCACGGTGGCGGCGTTTACCGAGAACCTTCGGGGAGCGTCGCCGGGCGAAAAGCGTGAATTCGACGTCGAATATCCCGCCGACTACCCACAAAAATCGCTGGCGGGCAGAGCCATTCATTACGCGGTGAGCGTTGAGAGCATCAATAGAAAGGTGCTTCCTCCTCCGGACGATGAACTGGCGAAATCGGCTGGCGATTCTGAAACTTTGGCCGATTTGCGCATCAAATTGAAAGAGGGACTGGAGAAGCGGAAGGCCCGACAGGTGGAGAATCAGGCCATGGCGAAGCTCCTGGCGCAAATTGAGAGCCGCCATTCGTTCCCGGTGCCGGAGGTTCTCATTGAAGCCCAGCTCGACCGGAAACTCGAGAGCTTTGTCACGCAGCTGATGAGCCAGGGGATTGATCCGCGCACCACTCAGGTCGATTGGCGGAAGATCCGCGAAGAGGCCCGGCCCGACGCCGAAAAAGAGGTGCGGGGTTCGATGCTCCTCGAAAGGATCGCCACAGCGGAGGACTTGGAAGTTACCGAGGAAGAAGTAGATGATCTGATTCGGGAAATGGCGGAAGAGCGCCGGGAGCCCGCCGCCGCGCTAAAGACCCGCTTGACACGGGAGGGGGCACTGGATAGAATTAAATCTACACGCCGAAATCATAAAGCATTGGAACTGGTCTACCGCGAAGCAAAAATCACCGGAAAAAGCTAGGAATATCGGGGCGGACGAAACGTCGAAACCGAGACGGAAATCATGGAGAAGGATGAACCAAGTATGACGTTGGTTCCCATGGTGGTGGAGCAAACCAACCCGGGGGAGCGCGCCTACGACAGCTATTCCCGGCTGCTGCCGGACAACAAT
>JACQNR010000211.1 GCA_016202975.1 Acidobacteriota bacterium | reverse complement strand
GCGGGGAAGTCTCGCGACGCGGTATATGCCGGCGACTTCCAAGGGCTGGGCGCTGCGATGGTTGAGAATTGTGAAGCCCAGGGCCGCCTGCATCCGGACCTGATCAGTCGAGACGCGCGTCGCGTGATTGAGATTGCCCGTGAGCACGGGGCCCTGGGCTGGAAGGTCAATGGCGCGGGCGGTGATGGCGGTTCGCTGACCATTCTGATGGGCGCTTCGAGCGAAGAGAAGCGGGCTATGATCCGCGAAATCGAGCAGGATATCCCCCCCTGCCGCAGTATCCCCATCTACCTCAGCCGCTACGGAGTCCGCACCTGGGAAGGTGCAAGCTGAGGCAGGGTTGCAAATCGATCTGGAGGGCTTAATGGAAAGTCTGGATTTGATCAAGAGGCTTTATGACTACGATTACTGGGCCAATCAGGAGACATTGACGGGCCTCACGACTCTGACGGCCGGGCAGGGAAAGCCACTCAATTACTTTTCGCACGTCATCGCGGCGCAGCGGATCTGGCGAACCCGATTTGACGATTCCGCTCCCGCCACCTTGGACGCCTGGCCAGCCCTGACCCTGGAGGATTGCCGGCGGGCAGTCGAAGAACTTCGCATGCAATGGAAGGAACTGCTTGGCCGATTGACGGAAGAAAAGCTTGCTGAAGATCTCGTATATAAGAATCTCAAGGGGATCGACTTTCACACCCCCATTCTTGACGTTTTGATCCACGTCATCACGCACTCGGTCCACCACAGGGGCCAAGCTACCGCCGCCATTCGCAATGCGGGCGGCAAGCCTTCTGCGACTGACTACATCGTGTACGTACGAAAGGTGAAAAGCTGAAGGCGGGACCGGAAGTTCCTTCTATGTAGGGGAGCAGCATGCTGCGCCCCTACGATTGTACTTCGGCTGCGCAGTTTTGAGCGCGTGCCCCCGCGACTTACCTCCGGCTGCGAAGCTTCGAGAGCAGACGCAGGATCTCCAGGTAAAGCCAGATCAATGTAACGAGCAGACCGAACGCAGCGTACCACTCCATGTATTTGGGGGCTCCCATAGCTGCGCCGTTCTCGATGAAGTCGAAATCGAGCACCAGATTGAGCGCCGCAATCACCACAACGACCAGGCTAAAGAGAATTCCGATGGGTCCGCTGCCGTGGATATAAGGGATGCTCACGCCGAAGAATCCGAGCACGAACCCGGCAAGGTAGACCAGAGCAATCCCGCCCGTAGCCGCCACAACGCCCAGCTTAAAGTTCTCGGTGGCTTTGATGACGCCCGACTTATAGGCCATGAGGAGGCCAAAGAGCGTG
Organism: Acidobacteriota bacterium; assembly: GCA_016202975.1. Classification (GTDB taxonomy): domain Bacteria; phylum Acidobacteriota; class Terriglobia; order UBA7540; family UBA7540; genus JACQNR01. The sequence goes on along the minus strand of JACQNR010000211.1, from coordinate 1,301 downwards.
CCAAACGTGAGGCCTACGGCTTGGATCACGATCCCAGGAAAGCGCGCTTCGAAGATCGCAGACAGACCTCCCAGAACTAAACCCTCCAGCAGCGCGTAAATGGGCGAGGTTACAGGCGCCCAATCCTTCTTGAAGACGGTCACCATCGCCACCGCGAAGCCCCCCAGGGCTCCGCCGATCAAGTAGGGGTACACCACCTCTGGATTCTGTGCGGTGAAGAATTTCTGCCACAGCCATGCCGCAGGAAGAAGGCACAGGACAAGAAGGACGCCGGTCTTGTTGACCGTGCCGTTGATGCTCATGGTTTCCGTGTCGCCGTAAGGACGGGAATAGCCGGTGAAAGTATTGGCGTTCAGCGCAGGATTGGCGCTTCTCATCATGGGTTTTTCCTTCCACTCTGGAAATTGAGATTTGCCGTCCGAATCATCATAACAGAATGGAAGAACGCGCGCTTAGGGTCAACAGAGGCAGGCTATTGGGGAAGTTTACCCAGTAGTTTCCACACCCATCGATGGGCTCGATGGAACCAGGCGGCGGGTTCTGCGAACATCAGAATGCATTCGCTGTGGACAACACTCATCCCGTTTTCCTCGCAGAACCTAACAGCCGCAGGGGATTCCGCGCCCTGCTGCAGCCACACGCGGCGAATGCCCGCTTCCGCCGCCTCGCGGACCACCTTTTCAGCCTGCGCCGGAGGGACGACGACCAGCACACCTCCAACCGCTTCCGGCAGGGCGCTGAAGCTGCGATAGCACTTTTGGCCTTCGATCATGTCGGCTTCAGGGTGGACCGGAAAAAGCTTGTAACCCTTGGCGCGGAGTTCCTTGAGCGCCATATTCCCAAATTTGCCTTTCCTACGGGAAGCTCCCACGATGGCCAGCTTTTGCTGACCCACAAAATCGCTGACGGCGGCTCTCGATGTCATGGTTACCCTCCTTCAATCGAGTGGGAGGCGCCACGGTGGGGCGTCTAAGAGTTAGGTTGTCGCTGCTCGCGGCTGGAGCAGCCTTCCGGCAGCGTCATGCCGCGCTTGCGGGTTTTGCCTTGGATTTCAGCCATTCCGTGCTGACGGATTTGGGCCTGGTGATGGGAATCCCGAGCGCGCGGTTGATGACCAGTTGCGCGCACATCCCGAGCGCCCGCGAGACGCCGAACAGAACCGTGTAGAAATCAAATTCCGTCAGGCCGAAGTGGTAGAGCAGGGCGCCGGAGACGGCGTCCACGTTGGGCCACGGGTCTTTGGCCTTGCCCTGTTCCTTCAGCACGCCGGGGACGATGCGGAAAATGGCATCGACCATCTT
>JACQNR010000208.1 GCA_016202975.1 Acidobacteriota bacterium | reverse complement strand
TCCCTTCACCTACGAACTAGTTTTTTACCCCTTTAACCTGGCTTTTGTGCAGAAGCTGAACATCGCCTACGTGGACGAGTGGGCTTCCGTGGATTTCAACGACCCGCGCGGGAAGGTTGTTTTCATTCTCCTTGCCGGGATCATCCTGGGCGCGCTCTTCAGCCGCTACCGCTGGAAATTGCACGAGCTTCTGCTGGCGGCCTTCGCCCTCTACGCCGGGCTCAAACACATTCGCTTCCTGTTTCTCGCCGCGATTCTGCTGGCGCCGCTGCTTTCCAAGATGCTGGGTGAGGTCATCCCGCCTTATCGCAAGGAGATTGATAAGCCCGCGCTCAATGCGGCGGTCATGGCGCTGCTGCTCGCCATCGTAATTTACCGATTCCCCGCAAAGGCAAATCTTCAGGAGGCTGTGGATACGCGCTTCCCGGCCAAGGCTGTTGCCTACATCAAAGAAAACCACCTCTCCGGAAACTTCTTCCACCGCTACATGTGGGGCGGCTACCTGATCTTCTTCTGCCGCGATACCAAGACCTTTATCGATGGCCGCACGGACATCTTCGAATATACCGGCGTGCTTAAGGATTATCTCGACGTCGAGCAGTTGAAGAGTTCGCTGGCGATTTTCGACAAGTACCACATTCGTTACGCTCTGGTCCCGCCGGATTTTCCCATCGCTTACCTGCTCAAGAACCGTGTGGAGTGGAAAACAATCTACCAGGATGAGGTTGCGATGATTTTTGAGCGGGTTCCTTCGCCGGCTGCGACAGCGCCGGCTGCAGTTCCTGCAGGGGGCAGCCATTAAGTGATGACCCCCAACGCAGCGGCGGCCGGGTCACGTAAATCGACTCTACTGGGCGCTGCGGCACTGGGGCTTCCCGCCCTTTTCCTCCTCCTCCACCTCTGGGGGCTTCCTGCCAAGCTTCGCTATCCGGGCGAATTGAATTTCGTGGAAGGCATGCCGCTCGCGGAGATGGTTCACCTCCGCCAAGGCGTTCCCATCTATGCCCCGGTTTCGGCCGAGCGATACGATGCCGCCAATTTCGGCCCATTTTATTATCTGGTGGGATCTCAATTGATTGACCCCGCCCAACCCGCGTATCTCCCCTTGCGTGCGTTGTCGCTTGCCGGGACGATGGCAGCCGCGCTTCTTGCCGCCCTGATGGCATATGGGCTGGCGCGGAGCCGTCCGGCGGCTGCGCTGGCCGCACTCCTATTCCTCAGTTACGGTTTTGTAATCCGGCACGGAGCCTCGGCGCGAAGCGATATGGTGGCGCTGGCGATCGTGTTCGCCGGCTTTGCTGTCGCGCATCGATTTCGCGCCGGCCGGGCGATTCTGTGGGGCGTGCCCCTGATGGTCGTGGGGTTCTACTACAAGCAACAGTTCGTCGCAGGTCCCGTTGCCGTATTCATCTACTTGTTGGTCGAGCGGCGTTTCCGCCTGGCCGCGCAATTTGCGGGCTTGATGACCGCCGGCGTGCTCGCCGGGTTTGCGCTCTGCCAATTCGTGATTTTCCGCGGGCAGGCCTTTGTGCATCATTTCGTGTTCTACAACGTGATCCCATTCGAGGTCGTGTCCCTGATTTCCGGCATGGGATTCTTCGCGCTCATTCTCTTCGTGCCGCTGCTGGTCAGCCTGGAATATCTGAAGAACTATCCCGACCGGTTGTTCCTGACCTATTTGATTTCCGCGTTTCTGTTGAGTCTCGTCACGGTGGCGCGTGCCGGGAGCGACACCTACTATTTTCTGGAGTGCGCGCTGATATGCAGCATCCTGTTTTCCGCGCTTCTTGCCCGCCGGATCTCCGAACCCGGCCGCGCTCCCGAACTGCTGACCTTGCTGGTCGTGACGCTATTCGTCGGGCAGTGGTTCAGGACGCCGGCGCCCTCGGCGAGAGACTTTCAGGAAGATTCGGCGCTGCAGGCGTTTCTTACCAGCCGATTCCCGCGCGGCACCCGCACCCTCAGCTACCACTCCGGAGACGTGATCCGTGCAGGCCTGGCGTTGCCTTTCACCAACCTTTATCACTACAACCAGCTTATTCGAAATGGTGTGGTGGACGGTCAAGAGATGCCCGGGTTGATTACACAGAGGCACTTCGGGCTCATCCTGCTCGATTTCGATCTGCACAATGAGCCATCAGATTACTATGCCGAATTCTATCTGACCCGGGCGATCCGGGATTCGATTTGCACTCACTATCATCAGGTGGAAACCATCGATATGCCCGGCCCGGAAAGGATCCGGGATTACGCGAAGTTGTATGTCTGGGTTCCGAATTCCGAATCTGCTGCCGATTCAAGTGGGCCGGCCCCGGCGCCCTAGCAAAACGTCACGCATCGCCTCCATTCGTCCGCATGACGGAACTGCCACCCAACCCGCGCGAAAGCTATTTCATCCCTGAGAATTCGAGGGTCGAGCAAGGCATGGCCCTCCTGGTTTTCGCCGTTTCCATGATTTACCTGTGGCCCTATCGCGCCGTCACCGACCTTTTTCAGGACGAGGGCATCGTCCTCGAGGGCGCGCAGCGCATTCTCGACGGCCAGGTGCTCTACCGCGATTTCTTCTCGTTCTACACCCCCGGCTCCTTCTACTCGATGGCGCTGCTGTTCAAGATTTTCGGAAGCTCCTATCTCGTCGCACGCACGCTGCTGCCGATTTTCGGCGGCCTGTTCTCACTGCTGACTTACCTGCTGGCGCGGCGCGTCACGAGCCGCTGGATCGCGCTTCTCGCCGCGTACTTGTTTCTGGTGATCGGACTGCCCTACCGCTTTCTACACCTCCACAATTGGGACAGCATGGTTCTGGCCTATCTCGCGCTCTACTGTGCCGTCCGCCTTGCGGAAGCGCCGAAGGGCAACTGGGCATTTGCCACGGGTACGTTCGTTTCGCTCACCACCCTGTTTGAGCACTCGAAAGGCGCGGGATTGCTCATCGGACTCGCAATCGGGTTTGCTGTCCTCACTCGTTGGGGACGGGAAAGCCCCATCCTCACCCGCGGGCGCTTTGCCGCGCTCGCCGGAGGATTAGTCTGGCCGTTTATCCCGGTTTTTGCCTATTTCGCATCGCAGGGCGCGCTGGGACAGATGATCGCGGACTGGACCTGGCCCCTCTACAACTACTCGGAATCGAACAGGCTGCCTTACGGATGGATCAACATTAGTCCGTCGGGTTGGGAAGCGCTGTTTGGGAGCGGCTCGTGGACGCATCGCCTGCTTTCCATCCTGTTCATGACGCCGTGCTTCGTGTGGCCGCTCGTCCCGTTGGTGGCCATCCTCTTCCTCGCGCTTCACGCCTCGCGCCGCAGGTCGGGAAGCGGCGAACCGAAGGAGTCGGCATATTTCATCCTGGTCTCCGCGGGCTGCATCGGATTGACCCTATCCGCGGTCATCACCGGCCGCCCCGACGTGCAGCACCTGATCTTTGCCGGGGCGCCGTTCGGGGTCGTTCTCGCCTGGGTCCTGGGCGCCACAACGCGCTCACCTTTTCTTGAAAAGATTCGCCCTCTGCTCGTTGTGTATTGCCTGGTGTTCTTTTCGGCGTTTGGGATGTTTTTTGTGATTACGGGCCCGCTCGGCTCACCTATTCGGTTGCAGACGCGACGCGGCGAGGTCCGGGTTCCCCGGCCCGACCAGGTGATTCCTTACCTCATTCGAACCGTGGCTCCGGGCGAGAAGATCTTTGTTTATCCTCAGCAACCGCTTTTTTATTTTCTGTCGGGGGCGTCCAACCCCACCTCATTCGATTTCTTCCAATTGGGGATGAACTCGCCCCAGCAGTTTACGCAAGCCTTGCTGGAACTCGAAGGTCACCCACCGCGATTGGTGGTCTGGGATCCGGCCTTCAACAATTTGATTGTTCCCATCGGGTGGCCCGCGACGCGCCTTGAAATGCTGGCGCACGATCCCATCCGCGACTTTATCCTCGAGCGTTACAAGCCGTGTACGACGCTCGGGTCGGTCAACTTTCGCTACGTGGTGCTGGCGGCAAAAGAGCGGGCATGCCCAATGTCAGAAGCGGGGGGGCTCACCGAGGGAGATGAGCCATAGGCATCCAACGACGCTCGTGCTGCGCGGGAAGACAAGCTGGTCTTCATCGACCGATTGCTCATTGCAATGGCGTGCGCAGTCGTCCAGCCGCGGTTTGTTGGACCTCGGGTACTCAGGGGAGCGAGGGCGTGCGGGGAAATACGGGTGTAATGATCCTCCGGCAGAGCCGGAGGCTTTACGGTTGCTGGCCCCTCAAAGGGGCCTGATCGCAACCGGTCAAAATCAAAACCAACACTTTGTGAGGTACGGATTGGTCGGTCGCGCCCCCGACGCCTCGGATAAAGCG
>JACQNR010000210.1 GCA_016202975.1 Acidobacteriota bacterium | reverse complement strand
GAAACATTTTTAAGTCTTTTATAATCAGGTGCTTAGATATGCGAGGGGGGGAAGCTCCATTCGCCGACTCGTCTTAATGATAGTTGAGTAATATCTCATAATATATTACCAATCGTTATAGTATCCTCGCTGGGGAGCGACGAAGTGGGAGACAGCGCGGCGGTAGCGTGCCTCGCTCGCGGGTGCGCTTCCGGCTTTATCATTAACGTCCACGCCCCGGCTCATGCTACGATCAGCTTCCTCAGGCCGCCATCGAAACGCAAATCTCGTCGCCAGTGCCGCCGGAATTTCTTGCGCTGACCCGGCAGGGCGGCGCTCGCGACAAGCGCCCCGCCAGCCACGAGCGTGAGTGCGTGCGGCCGATCTGAGCAAAGGGCAAATTTGAAGCAAGAACCGATCGCCGTTGTCGTCTTCCAACTGGGCGGGCCGGACTCGCTCCAGGCCGTCGAGCCCTTTCTCTTCAACTTGTTTTCCGACCCCGACATCATCGACTTTCCCTTCGCGCGCCTGGCGCGGCCGACGTTGGCGCGCCTGATCTCAAGCCACCGGGCACGTCATGTTGAGGAGCACTACGCGTCGATTGGCGGCAAGTCGCCGATTCGCGAGCTGACGGAGTTTCAGGCCCGCGCGCTGGAACGGAGCCTCCGCGAAATTCACGGGCTCGACGCCCGAGTGATCGTCGCCATGCGCTATTGGCATCCGCTCACCGCCGATGCGGCGGAGCAGGTCGCGCGGGGCGACTTCGCGAGGCTGGTGTTGCTGCCGCTTTATCCGCAGTATTCGAAGACGACGACGGGCAGCAGCTTGAACGAGTGGCGCCGCGAGTGGGCGCGGGCTGGGAAGGGCCCGATCCCCACCAGCGTCGTCGAGGATTACCACGACCAGCCGGCTTACCTCGACGCGGTCGTGGAGAAGATCAAGGAAGGTTTGTGTCGATTCCACAACGCTGCCTCATCTGCGGATGCTGTGCATCTGGTCTTCAGCGCGCATGGCGTGCCGGTGCGATTCACCGAGGCGGGCGACCCCTATCAGGAGCAGATCGAGGCGACGACGCGCCTGGTCATGACGCGCGGCGGGTGGCAGAATCCTCACACCCTCTGCTATCAGAGCCGCGTCAATCCCGGCAAATGGCTCGAACCGTCGCTTACCGAAACCCTCCACTCACTCGCCGCGGCGGGCTCCATGCGCCTGCTGGTCGTGCCCATCTCCTTTGTCACCGACCACGTCGAAACTTTGGCCGAGATCGACATCGAAGCGCGCGCGCTGGCCGCGCGGCTCGGCATCGAGCAGTTCGAGCTGATGCCCGCCTTGAACGACTCGCCCGCCTTCATCCGAGCCCTTGCCGATTTGGTGCTCTCAACACTAAGCAATACTACATCAGATAACTACCAACAAAGACAATGCACCGCAGAGCCGCAGAGGGCGCAGAGGCAGCCTCGCGTCGGCGTCAGGCGATTGACATCAACTTTTTCGGCTTGAATCGCCTGCTTCCTCGCCATAAACTTCCGCCACGCATCGCGCGTTTTACGGAGCCTGAGATTGGACGCCGCCCCCAAGTAAAACTTATTGCAAGAAATGCCTTGACAACGCTATGTCCAAAAACTAAAATGTTCCCAATAGGGGAACATTGACTGTGTTCCCTAATTGGGATCATCGTATCGGTCGCGAGGTGCATGTTGAAGGTGGTCGGCAGAAAGGTTCTGACAGATTTTGCCGACCGTCACGCAGATGTTCGGTCACAGATCGAGGCATGGTTCTGGGAAGCTGAGGAGGCAAATTGGCGGGCACCGCAAGACATAAAGGATCGGTACTCCAGTGCAAGCTTCTTCTCCGGCAACCGGGTCGTGTTCAACCTCAAGGGTAAGAAGTACCGCCTGCTAACAAGAGTCAGCTATGACCAGCAGATAGTCTTAGTTGTCAAGCTCGGGACACACGCGGAATATTCGACATGGGACCTCTGAGGAGGGGAGATGGCAAAGGTCATCAAATCAGACGCCGACTACGAAGCAGCCGTCGCAGAAATCGGCCGTCTACTCGACGCCGAAGCCGCGGCAGGCACTCCTGAGGCAGACAATCTGGAACTGCTAACCCTCCTCGTACGCGAGTACGAGTCAAGTCATTTCCCTGTCGGGGTTCCTGACCCCATCGAAGCAATCCGGTTTCGGATGGAACAACAGAACCTCTCTCAACGTGATCTCGTGCCCTTCATCGGGAGTCGAAGCAAGGTGTCTGAGGTGTTGTCCGGTCGGCGACCGCTCACGCTTTCGATGATCCGGGCGCTCCACTCCGGTCTTGGAATCCCTGCCAAGGTTCTACTCCAAGGAAGAGAGGCCACAGACCTTGAGGAAAGCCCAATCCAGTGGGATAGATTCCCCCTCCGGGAAATGGTAGGGCGAGGATGGATTGAAGAGAAAGTCGAGGACTATCGCTCACAAACTGAAGACGTGCTCCGTGGTTTCTTCGGCCAGTTGGGTCATGCCCAACCTGCGGTTGCTTTCCTTCGTCAAAGCCGTCACGTCCGTTCCGCACGCGACATGGACGTCTATGCGCTGACTGCGTGGACGGCGCGCGTTTTGATACTGGCGGCCAGGAGACCCCACGTCCCTTACAAAACTGGAACTTTAGGCGTTGAATTCATGAGGGAAGTTGCTCATCTGAGCGTATTAGATCAGGGGCCCAGTCTTGCCGGGGAGTTCTTGGAAAAGTATGGGATTCGGCTGGTGATCGAGCCTCATCTGCCCGGAACATTTCTCGACGGCGCGGCCCTCTGGGCTCCGGACGGAGGACCCGTCATTGGCCTCACAATCCGGTACGATCGAATTGATAACTTTTGGTTTTCACTGATGCACGAGCTCGCGCATGTGACGCGGCACTTAGACCCAGCGCAAGCCCCTTTTTACGACGACCTTGACGTAGGGCCCGAGGACGATCCTAGGGAAAAAGAGGCTGACAGCGTTGCCGGCGAAGCGCTGATTACTAATGAAGAGTGGAGGAAAAGTCCGGCTAGCCGCCTGCGATCGCCTGAGGCAACCCTACAGTTGGCCAATCTTCTGCTGGTTCATCCTGCAATCGTGGCCGGACGTTACCGGCACGAGCACAAAAACTACCGGGTTTTGAACCAGATCGTTGGCCATGGAAAAGTCCGCTGTTTGTTCAGGGACGTCAAGTGGAGTTAGGAGGGACCGTGTTCGACTATGAGCGCTACGTGCCGATACTCCGCTGGAAGCAAGCCGAG
>JACQNR010000209.1 GCA_016202975.1 Acidobacteriota bacterium | reverse complement strand
TCGCTGCTGGTGATTGCCGTTTCCTTCATGCCCATTTTCGCGCTCGAGGCGCAGGAAGGCCGCCTGTTCAAGCCGCTCGCCTTCACCAAAAATTTTTCCATGGCCATCGCCGCGCTGCTCGCCATCACGCTCGATCCCGCCATGCGATTGTTGTTCACACACATGAAGCCGTACACCTTTCGGCCCCGCTTCCTGAGATGGATAGTGAACGCGGTGCTGGTTGGGAAGATACATAAAGAGGAGAAGCATCTCATCAGCCGCGTGCTGATATGGCTCTACCATCCCGTCGCGTCGCTGGCACTGCGTTTCAAATGGGCGGTGGTGCTCGCCGCCGCGGCGACGGTCGCCGTGACCGTACCGGTATTCCAGCGGCTCGGCTCCGAATTCATGCCGCCCCTCAACGAGGGCGTGATTCTGTATATGCCGACCACGCTACCGGGAATTTCCGTTACCGAGGCGGAGCGCCTGCTGCAAACTCAGGATCGCGTGCTCAAGACGTTTCCAGAAGTCGAGCGCGTGTTTGGCAAGTCGGGCCGGGCGGAAACCTCGACCGATCCTGCGCCTTTCTCCATGATGGAAACCACCGTAGTGCTCAAGCCGCAGGAACAGTGGCGCAGGAAGCCGCAGTGGTGGTCCGGCCGTGCACCCCAGTGGGCCGAAAACGCCCTGCGGCGATTCTGGCCCGACCACATCAGCCAGGAAGAGCTGATCGAAGAGATGGACCTCGCCCTCAAGATTCCCGGCACGACGAATGCCTGGACCATGCCCATCCGCAACCGGATCGACATGCTGACCACCGGCGTCCGCACTCCGGTGGGCGTCAAAATCTACGGCTCCGACCTGAAGCAGATCGAGCAGATCGGCCGCGAGATCGAGCGCGCGCTCGCCAAAGTCTCCGGCACGCGCAGCGTTTACGCCGAACGAACGACGGGCGGCTACTTTCTCGACTTCAACATCAAGCGCGAGCAACTCGCGCGCTACGGCCTGACGGTGGACGACGTCGAGATGTACATCATGTCGGCGGTAGGCGGCGAGAATATCACCACCACGGTCGAGGGCCGCGAGCGCTACGCCGTCAATGTCCGCTACATGCGCGACTACCGCAGCGATCCCGATCGCCTTGGGCGTGTCCTGATCTCGACGCCTTCCGGCGCCCAGATTCCCATATCTCAATTGGCGGACCTTCGTTTGGTCGCCGGCCCCGGCATGATCCGCAACGAAAACGGTCTGCTCTCCGGCTACGTGTACGTCGATGTGGCGGGGCGCGACCTGGGCAGCTACGTCGAAGAGGCTCGGCGCGTCGTGCGCGAGCAGGTCGAGCCGCAACTGCCCACCGGTTACAGCCTCGCCTGGAGCGGCCAGTATGAATATCTCGTGCGCGTGCGCGACCGCCTCCAGTTTGTCGTGCCGCTGACGTTGTTTGCGATTTTCGTTCTACTCTATCTCAACACCAAGTCGGCGGTGAAAACGCTGATCGTGTTTCTCGCCGTGCCGTTCTCGGCGGTGGGCGCCATCTGGCTGCTCCATTGGCTGGGCTACAATATGAGCATCGCGGTGTGGGTGGGCCTGATCGCCCTGATGGGCGTGGACGCTGAGACCGGCGTCTTCATGCTCCTTTATCTCGACCTCGCCTTCGACGAGTGGAAAAGTAAGGGTCTGCTCACGGGCTGGGACGGCCTGCGCGAAGCGATTCTCCACGGCGCCGTCAAGCGCGTGCGTCCGAAAGTGATGACCGTGGCCTGCATGTTCTTGGGACTGCTCCCCATCATGTGGTCCACGGGCACGGGCTCCGACGTGATGAAACGCATCGCCGCGCCGATGATCGGCGGCATCTTCACCTCGTTCCTCATGGAACTCGTGGTCTATCCGGCGATTTACGCCATCTGGAAATGGCATTTTGAAGTAAAGCCCGCGCTCAAGGCCGGAGGCGAAGCCTTCACAACAACGTAGGAGTACAGGAGTTTTGCAGAGATTGTTAAGGAGGTCTCACATGAAAATTGTAACTCGCTTCATCGTTATTCTGGCTGCGGCGATCGTTGTCGCGGTATTGATCCTCCGCGAAACGGCAAAGCAGCGGCAGGAAACCCAAGCGCCGGCGCCGGTTGAAAAGCCTCGCGCGTTCGTCCCACCCTACTACGCGGATGTTCGCGGCGTCCCAATTCCCAAGACGCTTCCGCCGGAGCAGTTTAAGGTTGTCAAGACGCGCGCAAGCTATCGGGTAGCCGGGGAGATACCCCAGGTTCTCATGCAGCTTCCCTGCTACTGCTGGTGTGACCGAATCGGTCACAAAAGTCTCCTCGACTGTTTCGTGAATGACCACGGGGAGTACTGCGGCATCTGCCAGGATTCCGCCCTGTGGGCTGATAAACGACTTAAGGAGCGGGCTTCCGCTGAAACCATCCGGCAGGAGGTCATAACTAACTATTCGAGGTAGTAAGGAAGAAGGTGAACCGAGCGAAGCGGATTCGCTTCATACTGAAAAGGAGGACTTATGCGCAAGACGAATGTATATCTGAACGTTTTCTGTCTGATCTTGTTCTTGTTTGCCTCAGCAGGGTTTGCCGCTGCTCAGCATGAGGGGCATGACACGAGCGGAACCGCTCCTACGGCGGAGGGTTCGCTGCCTCGCTCGAAAGGCGATGAAACACCCTGTCAGCGGGTGGCCAGGCTCACGGCGGAGCTCGATCAGGATTTCGACGGGCGGCTGGGCGTTCCCGATCCTGGCGAGTTGCAGAAACGGCTCGCCGACCATAAAGTAAAGTTACAGCAGCTCAGGGCAACGACGGAGGCATGTTCACAACAGTGCGAGAAGCCACTTAAGCGCAAGCGGAAGGGCTGCGGACATATGATGGCCCACTAGGCGCACGAAGGTGAGACAGACATGACCCGGAAAGGTAGGACCTGGCCATGAAAGCCAAAGAATTCTGGATAACGGCCTTGGCTCTGGGGGCCATCGCTGCCGTGAGCGTTGTCGCTTACCGTTACGTTTCACAGCCGCCCCGGGATTTATGCCGGGTCTGCGCGCGGGGGCTCCATCCGGGAGTGACCTACCGGCTCGAGGTTTCCGCCGGCAAGGAAGACGCCTGCTGCCCGCGGTGCGGAATGCACTATGCGATTCAGCATCCCGGCGCGGTGAAGAAAGCGTGGGCAACAGACCTGACGACGGGTGAGTTCGTCGCGGCGCAATCGGCGTATTACGTGGAAGGCGGAGACGTCGAGTACTGCACCATGCACTCCAGTCCTGTCGAGCGCCAGCCGCAGGGAGCGTCCATGCGTGACTACGATCGCTGCCTGCCCAGCTTGGTGGCATTCCACACCAAGCAGGAGGCGGAAGTTTACCAACAACAGCACGGCGGCCGCGTCGTCGATTTTTCGGGCGCGATGGAAAGCGTGAAAGAACAATGATCACATTAAAGGAGGAGCACGTGAGAAAAGTCGGTTTGTTGATTCTGGTTGGTGCGATGACGGGCATCGGGCTGCTCGCTCACGAAGGACACCGAGGCAAGACTAAGATCGTCGGCGAAGTGATCGACACAGTCTGCTATGTCTCGCACGACTCGCGCGGGCCGGAGCACGCCGAATGCGCGCGCGATTGTGCCCGGCAAGGCATCAGTTTAGGGATCTTGGAAGAGAAGACGGGACGCGTTTTCATTTCGCTGCCAATCGACCACTCAAGTCCCAACGCCAAATTACTGGACCACGTGGCGCGCCGTGTCGAGGCCGTGGGGACGGTGTACAGCAAGGGTGGCCTACGCGGGATCTTTGTGGAGTCGGTGCGCGCGCTGCCAGCTCGCCCCTCCACTTCCGGGAGCAAGCAATGATGCGGGACCGAGCGAGAATTCCACGACGGGCGGCGGCGGCTCTTGCCGCGGCGTTTTGCCTGCTGCTCGCGCCCTTGGTGTTGCGCGGCCAACAGACCGACTCCGACTCGTGGCGGGACAGCTTCAGCGCGCGCCTCGATGAAAGTCTCGCTCGTCTTCAAGAGGATGACGAAAGGAAAAAGGCCGGAGCGCTCACGGTCACATGGGGCGCGCCCAGCGGCAATCGAAGCTCATCGCCCGCCGCGACGACACCTGGCCTTCCCGTAGAAGAGGATCAGGCTGCCATGATCTCCCGCATCTTGCAGGATAGTGGATTGCCACCAGTTCTCACTTCCGTCGTCGCGGTCGAGAGCGCGTTCAACCCTCTGGCGCTCTCCCCCAAGGGCGCGCGCGGACTGTGGCAGCTGATGCCCGCGACCGCGCGCCGTTATGGTTTGAAAGTTGAATGGAACGACGATGAACGCACAAATCCTCTCAAATCGACCCGCGCCGCCGCGGCCTACATGAAGGACTTGTTCGCGCAATTTCAGGACTGGCCGCTTGCCCTCGCCGCTTACAACGCGGGGGAAGATCGGGTAGCGCGGGCCATGACTCGAACCGGGGCGCGCGATTTCTGGACGCTGAGGCGCCGCGGCGCGCTCCCCGAGGAAACCCTGCACTACGTTCCTACGGTTCTGGAGAAGCTCGTGGATCCGCCTGATGCGCCGGAAGCGGGGCCTCCAGCTTCTCCCACTTCTGCAAGCAATAATGAAACCCCAGCGGGTCGCATTGCTTACGCCACGCCCGCTGGCCATGAATAGTGGCTACCGAGTGTTTACCATGCGGATTCCTTGCGGTTGGGATTCTAGAGTTGGAAGCTGAGGATCAAAAGGACGCCGAAGGCCAGCGCGTGGGCGAGTTCCGTAAAACCGAGGCGACGAATTACCAGAGGCTTGTCGCCTTCGAAAAACCAGTAGAGTCCGCGGAGAAGGACGGGCGCAAAAGCCAGCGCGGCCACACCCGGCAGCAATGAAACTCCCCAGGCCAAAGTGAGTAGGAGCGCCGTTACTGCCTCAGCAAGGAGGAACCCTCTGCCCTGCGCGAATTTCTCCCTTAAACCCGCCGCACGCGCGCCGCGGATGCGAAGCTGCACAAAGTGAATCTGATTGGCGGCGAAGATCCAGTTGAGAGCCCACAATACGAATGCCTGCCGCCCCAGGGTCCCCGTCACCACGTAATAGGCGCCCGCAGCGGTTGAAGT
>JACQNR010000018.1 GCA_016202975.1 Acidobacteriota bacterium | reverse complement strand
CGGTTAGGCAAAGGATTACGAGAGCATTGTGGGCTTGCCCAGATTCCGGTCTGCGGGAAATTGCACTTTGTTTCGTGTCATTTGCCCCCCTGTCGCGGGAGACGCCACGAAGGAGCCACCGAGCTTTCGCCAAAGTTTTGAGTCAGTTAGGGGGATAGTTGGTGTGGCAATCTAATTGCCACCGCAAGGAAGTGAGGAGCAGGTGTGCAAGGTAGTTACTGGCGAGCCTCCTACGTGAGCTTCTGGGCAGGGAGGGGTGAGGTGCCAGAGCAGCAGTCCAAGACAGTGAGTCTAAACACTCCCGGTGCTCAAGGCACAGGGGAATGGCCGATGCATTCGCCGATAGGAGGAACTCGAGTTTCTCTCCGCAGAATCCTTTGGGCGACCGATTTCTCAACCTGTTCAGAAGCCGCGTTGCAATATGCCATGGCCATCGCTAGCCGCTACGGCGCGCATCTCTATCTAGCACACGTCGTCCGGCCGGAATCCTTTGATTTTGTCGTGCCCGAGGCTGTGACGGCCTTGCTCGAGGAAGCCCGGCGCGGGGCCGAGGAGCAAATGGCCCGGATTCTGGTCACGGGACGCCTACGCGGCGTCTCGCACCAGGTCATCATTGGCGTCGGGATGCTCTGGCCGGTCCTTTCCAAACTGGTACAGGAGCACGAAATCGACATGATCGTGGCCGGGACTCACGGGCGCACGGGGTTTCGGAAGCTGCTACTGGGTTCAATGGCGCAGGAAATCTTTCGAAACGCACCTTGCCCTGTCCTGACGGTTGGGCCAAAAGTTCACGGCGACCTGGGCGATGGAATTAAGGCGCGACGCATCCTCTTCGCCACCAACTTCTCGCCTGCGTCGGAGAGTTCTGCGAACTATGCGGTTTCACTCGCCCGTGAAAACCAGGCCGATCTGACTCTAATGCATGTGGTGGAAGAGGGAGATGACCTTTCCGCTGGACGGCGCATGGAGGTCATGGATTCGGTCGGTCGGCAATTGCGTGAGCTTCTTCCGACAGAAAAAGAAGCAGAGCGCGAACCGGAATTCGAAGTCGAGTTTGGATCCCCGTCTGAATTGATCCTGAAGGCCGCGGAGGAGCATAAAGCGGACTTCATCGTGCTTGGGATCCGGCGGCCCACACACCTGTTCGGCCACCCCACCTCGGACACAGCGTATCAAGTGGTTTGCGAAGCTGGCTGCCCCGTTCTCACCGTCCCCTGCGATCCTGCTGCGAAAGAAGCATCCCAAGCATCGCGAATAGAATCATAATCTTGAGAAGGAACGTTGAGGGCTCCCGGACTTGACCTCAGGCCTTCAGGTTCCTGTTTGTCTGCATCCGAGCGAAGGTCGTCGCCCTCCGATACAGTAGCGAAGCAATCGATGGTTTACAGATTGCCCTTTCGAAATCTACGGCACCGGCTGGGCAAAGCAGCCGGGATAGGTGCGCTTGTAAGGTTTCTTCTCTCGATAGGAACGCGCCAGTTCGAGGTAAATTCCGAGGTCGCGGTCGAGGTCGGTCTGCGTACCGTCAAAGTAAAAACTGCGGATGGGAATGCCACCGAGGTCCTTGCTTAATTTGGGATAGATGGACTCCGTGACGATGCCGTTCATGCAAGTGAAGGGGCTGATATCGATGATGCCGTCGGCGCCGTGTCGTGCAAGGTAGGCTGCCTTGCCGACGCTGAGCACCATTTCACCCAAAGCTCCGTCTGACGGCAGGTAGGGGCGGGCAAGATCCAGAACCTCCTGGACATTCGGCTCCTCGTAACCCACAAAATCCTCGTGGAACGGCTCCTCCAAGGCGTGCTCGTCCGAGACCTGGACGCGCGAGCGGATTTTTGACTTCAGCATTTCCAGTGACCAGGTCTTGCCCGTCAGCCTGAGTTTTCGAACCTGATCGGTGTTTGCATAGCTGACCCATTCGGCAATGTGGCTCAACCAAGCCTCGGCCCCGAACCCTTCCAGGCGGCGCACCAGGTCTTCGTTCGAGAAGGTGTTGAGGCGGCAGAATATTTCCCCCACCACGCCAATGAGGGGAACCTCGGAGTCATAGTGCGCCGGGACCCGCCGGAAGCGCTCGCGGGCGCGGTGAAGGGATTGAACCAGGGCTTCGAGCTGGCAGGGGGGTTCCGAGCAGCTCGATTCCAGCGTCTTGCAGAAATCCGCGAGGCTTTCTTCCATCGCCCGGTCCGCTGCCCCCACCACGGTTTCATAAGGCCGGGTCTTCAGCAAGGCGCGAGATAGGATGTCACCACCCACTACGGCGCGCCACGCACCTCGCGTGAAGGCGCTTCCCACATCCCCCAGATCCGCATAACCGTTGTCGCTCGTGGGCGAAAGGACCTGGATGTCCCCCCACCCCGCGTCGTTTAGGACTTTACGCAGGTAGGGAGCATACTGGCCAAAGCGGCAAGGCCCCTCGGCAGTGGGCATGAAGAATACGGCTCGCTTCGGGTCAAATCCCGGCTGCTCGATGACGCGCATGAAGTCGCCAATCGTCACGATGGCGGGATAGCACTCGTCGCCGTTTGTGACCTTGCGCCCCAGCTCCCTGGTGCGCTCATCAGAGGGGGGAGTGGGTTCAGCGTCGATGCCCAGCCACCGAAAGACATGGGCGAAGGCCAGCGAGCTCCCTTCCGGCATGCGCGGGATGTACACCTTCTTCGCGGCCAAAGGGTTTTCCGGGCCGACCTTGCGGCTTACATGACGGTGGCGGAGGGTTGGCATCGCAGAAATCCTTTGCTGTCGAGGTAGGCCTCGCACCGAGTTATAAATCCAGCATCGTTGGAGTGCCCGTCAAACTGCAATATGAGCGACGGTTTGCCGGCGGCGTCGTCCAGAAATGACTTGATGTAGGAATCGGGGCCGCACTTGAAGTTCGTGATGTACAAGGGGTGAAGGTTCTTGAAGCGTTGGGAGATGCGCGCGGCCGCCAGGATGCGCCGCCCTGAATTCCAGTACATATTGGGATTCACATCAGAAATGTCCTCGAGTTCGACGGGAAGGAAGTCGAGGGGCAACACATTGACGCCGTAAAGGGCGCGCAGCTTGCGCGGAATGTCGCAATTGACGCTTCGGTCATAGATATTGTAGGCCCGGCCGAGCAGCACGATCCCGGGCTCGCCTGTCTCAATCAAGCGGCGCAGCGCCTGCGAGCCCGCCTCCAGCACCGCCTCTGTGAATG
>JACQNR010000217.1 GCA_016202975.1 Acidobacteriota bacterium | reverse complement strand
GGGGATCAACTTGCGTCAAGTTAACCTTGCGTTGTCGCCTCTCCGCCCTTTTCCCTGCTGGACGGAGCGCGGGAGAAGGATCTTGAGCTCGAAGACGAAATGAATCGCCTCGCCTCGCTCGCGATGGCCACCTCAGATGCCTTCCGGAAAACAATCCAGCAAACCGCCCGCTGACTTGGTCGCCTACACCGACGGCGGCGCGCGCGGCAATCCCGGTCCCGCCGCTTACGGCGTCGTTATCCGGTCGGCCGACGGCAAGCCGATCGCGAAGCTGCGGAAATACCTCGGGGAAACCACCAATAATGAGGCGGAGTATCAAGGGCTGCTCGCGGCGCTGGAATATGCGCTCGCGCATGATGCCCGGAGCCTGCGAGTCTTTTCCGATTCCGAGTTGCTTGTCCGCCAGATTCGGAAGCAATACAAGGTAAAGAGTGGGGGACTCAGGCCGCTCTACGAGCGCGCGCAAGAATTGATCGGCCGCCTCCCCCGGAATTCGTTCACCATCGCCCACGTCCGGCGCGAACAGAACCGAAAGGCTGACCGTCTTGTGAACGAAGCGATAGATGGGCATTTCTCACCACAGAGGCACAGAGACACTGAGAAATACCTGTCAGACTTATGACTAACCGCAAAAGCTCAGAACAACACATGACCGCGCGGGAAGCACAGGAGTTCTTTTCGACGAGGAAAACTTCTGACGAGGCCGCTGTGGCAGATGAACCAAAACCCATCGCCGACGAATTAAACCGTATTTCCGGCCATATTGTCGATGCGGCGTATGCGGTCCATTCGCATCTTGGTCCGGGTCTATTGGAAAGCGTGTACGAAGTTTGCTTGGTTCATGAACTCACGAAACGTGGTCTTGCCGTGGCCCGGCAGGTCGATGTACCTGTCGAATATGACGGCATCAAAATCGATTCCGCACTCAGAGTTGATCTCATAGTTGAAAAAAGCGTGCTGGTTGAATTGAAAGCCGTCGAAAGCCTCCTTGCGGTTCACGCGGCTCAAGTCCTGACGTACCTAAAGCTCACAGGTTGCCGCCTTGGGCTGCTTATTAATTTTAATGTGCCCCTTATACGGGACGGCATTAAGCGGCTGGTTCGCTGAATTCTTAATCGTTCCACTGGCTGTCTGTTTCGAAATATTCTTGTGGTACGTAATTTGATTTGCCGGGTCTTAATGTTTCTGTGCCTCTGAGCCTCTGTGGTGAAATAGGCTTATTATATCTCGGTCGGCGTTCGAGCGTGTTATGACCAATCCGCCCCTAACCCTGCTTAGCGAAGAAGAAGGTCTGTTCCAAACCATGGCGCGGGAGTTCGCGGAGTACGAAATCCGCCCGCACGCCGCCGCCATGGACCATGAGGCTGTCTTCCGGCATGACTTGATCGAGAAGTTCTTCAGCCAGGGATTCATGTCCATTGACATTCCGGAAGCATTGGGCGGGAGCGGTGGCAGCTTCTTCATGTCGATTCTTGCGATCGAGGAATTCGCGCGCGTGGACGCCTCCGCCGCGGTGATCGTGGACGTGCAGAACACGCTGGTGAACAACGCGCTCGCGCGCTGGGGCAGCGACGAGCAGAAAAGGAAATTCCTCCCACGCATGGCGCGCGATACGGTGGGCGCTTACGCGCTCTCCGAGCCCAACGCCGGCAGCGACGCGTTCGCGCTCGAAACGCGAGCCCGTGAAGACGGCGGCGATTACATTCTCGAGGGCCGCAAACTCTGGATTACCAATGCCAAGGAAGCGGGATTATTTATCGTCTTCGCCACGGTCAACCGCGAACTGGGCTACAAAGGCATTACGGCGTTTCTGGTCGAAGCCGGGGCGCCGGGATTTTCCGTCGGGAAGAAGGAGGACAAGCTGGGAATCCGCGCTTCCTCCACCTGCGAGTTGATCCTGGACGAATGCCGAATTCCGAAATCGAGCGTTCTCGGCGAAGTCGGCAGGGGATACAAGGTCGCCATCGAAACGCTGAACGAAGGGCGCATCGGCATTGCCGCGCAGATGACGGGCGTCGCGCAGGGCGCTATCGACCAGGCCACGCGCTACGCCAAGGAACGGAAGCAATTCGGCAAACCCATCGCGGAGAACCAAGCAATCCAGTTCCAACTCGCACGCCTCGCGACCGAGACCGAGGCGGCGCGCCTGATGACTTACAACGCCGCGCGGCTTAAAGAGGCACACAAGCCTTTCCTGAAAGAAGCCGCGATGGCCAAGTACTTCACCTCTGAAGTGGCCGAGCGCGTCGCCTCCGAGTGCATCGAAATCTTTGGCGGCTACGGCTATACGAAAGACTATCCCGCCGAGAAATATCTGCGCGACGCGAAAATCGGCAAGATCTACGAAGGCACGTCGTTCATGCAGCTGCAGACGATCGCCAAGGTGCTTCTGGGGCAGTAGCGATGAAGCTCAGATCGGTAACCTGCTGGCTGGTGCTTCTAGCAACCGGAGCGTACGGCTGGGCAACCCCGCCCGAGGACGCGGAGCAGGGGCCCCTCCATCTACTGGTCGTGACCGGCGGACACGACTACCCCACCTCGTTCTACACCCTATTTGAGAGCCCCGGCGAATTTCAATGGGATCACGCCCCGTCAAATCACGAGGCGTTTCGATCCGACTTGAGGGGGAAATACGAGGTGCTGGTGCTCTACGATTCATCCAGGGAAATCAGCGAAGGGGAGAAGAGGAACCTCACGGATTTTGTCAGGAGTGGAGCGGGCATGGTTGTGCTGCACCATGCCATCCTCGATTATCCCGATTGGGAATGGTGGTGGCGCGACGTTGTTGGCGGGAAGTATCTGCTTAAGCCAGAAAACGGCAAGCCCGGTTCCACCTATCTGCACGACCAGGAAATTTCCGTCGAGCCGGTCGGCAAACATCCGATTCTCACTGGACTCGGCCCGATGCGCATCAACGATGAGACCTACAAGGGCATGTGGATCTCACCCAAAGTTCAGGTAATTCTCAAGACAAACCATCCCACCAGCGATGGCCCTGTCGCGTGGGTCAGTCCGTTCAAAGACTCCCGCGTCGTCTACATCCAACTCGGACACGGCGAGTTGGCACATCGAAATGCGGGCTATCGCAGGCTGGTGCACAACGCGATCCTGTGGGCCGGAAATCGGCTGGGCCCGTAGAGCCGCACAGGATTCAAGGCTTTATGGTGGTAGAATGACGTCTTATGAAGGGAGCGACCATAGATAGCCTCTCACGCCGGATTCACGAGGCGGCTGCGGTGCTTCGTGAGTCGGGCGCCCGCGAGGTTTACCTGTTTGGATCAGCCGCGACAGGCCGGGCCGCATCGGCAACGGATATCGACCTGGCCGTTTCGGGTCTCCCACCCGCACGGTTCTTCCGAGCGATGTCCAAAGCTGCCGTGGCGATCGGGCGGCCCATTGACCTGATCGACCTGGATGAGGATACTCCATTCACTCGATATCTCCGCAGCGAGGGTGAACTCCGGCGTGTCGGATAGGCTGCGAAAGCAGATCTGCGTAGAACTCGAGCAGCTCGACCAGCTATTTGAAATTCATCAGCCCCTCCTCGCCAAGGCAAAGCACACGGCTCCCAGTGACATCGAACTTTCCGCGCTTGCCGCTTTCCTTCATTCCTTTTACACCGGCGTCGAAAATATCTTCAAACGAGTGGCAACCGAATTGGATGGCCAGTCACCGAGTGGGGACTCTTGGCATCGCGACCTGCTGGATGCCATGACCTCCGAAACCCCTCAGCGCTGCCGCTTCATCTCGCCGGAAATGCGTGATCGCCTCATGGACTTTCTTCAATTTCGACATTTCTTTCGTCACGCCTACGTGCTTCAGTTGCACTGGCTCAAGATGCAGGCGGTCGTCAATGACTGCCATGATGCGTACCGTGCGCTTCGCTCCGAAATCGAGAAATTCCTGAGCGCTTTGCCACGTGCCGGTTAGCAATCTTTGTGAGAGTTCATGACTGAACTTGGCTGGGAGGACTTTCTTGCCTGAATTCAAACCATACGTCCCGCACGATTCCAAAGAGCCCGAATTCACTCTGAAGGC
>JACQNR010000017.1 GCA_016202975.1 Acidobacteriota bacterium | reverse complement strand
GGGGAGGGCATGCAAACAAACATCAACTCGCGGAACGAACCCACGATGTTGTTGAAAACAAAGAACAGTGACAAGTGACGCGTGAGGAGTGAGCATAACCCGGTCGCAATGGGTGGGTAGGGGCACGGCGCGCCGTGCCCTCTGAAAAACCTCACGCCAAGGCGTTGAAATCCTGTGCGAGCTCTGCGCCTCTGCGTGAGGCTCCGTAAGTTTCGTGAAGCAGGGATTCGGAAGTCCAATTCAAAAAACTAGCGGAACGAACCCACGATGTTATTGAAAACAAAGAACAGCGACAAGTGACGCGTGACGAGTCAGCAGAACCCGGTCGCAATGGGTGGGTAGCGGCCCGAAGGGCCGCCTTCTTGTGGCGGCGAAGCTCCACCGGAAGGCCTCCCCTTTAGCGGGACATCGGCGCGGCAAGTGGCTGAAAGAAAGCGCCCTGGCGGGCTGGCCTAAGTTAGCTCGATATTCAGACCTGCTATAACGCGCGGCGGAACAGCCCGTATAAGGTCGTCCGCCACTCCATGTAAACGCCCCTGGCGAAAGCTCCCGATACGGCCGTCAGGAAGGCCACCTCAAGATCGCCAAACGGGAATACAGCCAGCGCAGCCACCATAACGTGGTGCCCCAGCCCAGGCCGTAGCCCTGCCGCCGAGTGCGTGGAGGGCTCATTAGTGCGGCTTCCCTGCCCCCGCTTCGGGAAGCAAGTTTTCGAGTCGAATCGGGGGTGGAACGTGATTAGCGGCAAACAGAGGAATCTGAATGGACCCTTATACCAGTTACACACCACTCATGGCGCATCATCACATGCCCGATTCGAGCGGCCCGGTGAAGCTTCCATCGCTTTCCAAACCCTCCGCTGCGGCTACCAGCGGCAACGGCAAGATGAAGTTCCGCGCGCTCTATACCTCCGACTACCTCCCGGAAGAAGCCCGCAAATTCCTCGTGACCGCGCATGGCGGGTTCGGCGCGGATCACCGGCCGGGTCAAGGCGAGACGTATTTCGCGCTTCCCGGCGGGGGCATCATCCAAATCAGCGCGGACCTCAGGAGCGTCAAGCTGGTGCCCGCGCCGGAAGAAGTGAAAACAGCAAAGCTGCACAACCCGGCGGTCTGGTATGCTGCCGATGGGAGCGCTTTTCTGGCATTCGCCTCGAACAATCACGTAAAGATTTTCACCACGACCCTCGACGGGCGGCTAGTGGCTACGCTCGACGCCCCCACCCCCGAGCACCAGTTTGACCACCCCGAAGTGAATGATTATTTTCTCGGACGCGGAAACTTTGCGCCGACGGGCGTCGACCAATTGGAAGGAAGATACTATGTCACGACGAGCTACTCAAATCTGGACTACGTCCCGACGGCGAGCATTTTGTGCATCGAACCCTTCCTGGTCGAGTGGTCGGACCTGGTGTTTGGCGGCAAGGGCACCGCGCCCGGCCAAGTCGGCACTCCGTACGCCAACACCGTGCCACCAGGCAGGGGGCGACTCGACGTCTCCGACCGGCCTAATTCGCGCATCGAGCGCTTCACACCCGAAAGCCGCTTCCGCTCCATGTTGAAGATGCCTGCCGGTTCGCTCCCTTGCGACACTGATTATCTCGATGAATAGCCTGCCTCGAGGGGCCGGACACGGTCAAGGGCACTCCCCTCGGTATCCTCAAGAACGACCAGCTCATCTCGACAATTATGCCCAAGGAGGACCCGGGCCTCACTTACTTTGTGCATAATCACAACGCGGTATTCAAGAAGCTCGAGGGTCGGCATTAAATCATCGCGCAGGCGTGGAACCCCTGAGATTTTGCCATCCTGGAACAGAGCAAGTAAGCCAGCCGGAATTTTTGAAATAGAAATTCCGTCATAGAACCGGATCGACTTGCCGATGAATGTAAGCGGGGGTAAAATTGCGCCCCCGAAGAGTTGCCGGGGATGACCATTGGCCGCCTGCAAACTTCCTGATTGAAAAGGGCCAGCGGCGGCGGGTTCTGCGGCAATTCAGCATTTTTCGAAGGAAAGGAAAATACATTGGCTGAAGCAAGTCCAAGGACTACCGAGGCACGGGCCGTTGTTCCGGAGGAATACGACAGCATCTTAAAGCCCCATCAGACCGAGGCATCTCCTGTAGACGAGCTGCTTCGACGGTTTCATGCCATCGATGAGCAGGATTCCGGGATCTGGGCCAAAAACGTCCTCGTCGCCATGGTGCTCCTGGCTGGATTTCTCTCTTTTGTCTATCCCCACGTGATGTGGGACCTGGAGGAAGTGGATATGGATCCCCGCTACCTCCCTCAGTTCTTCTTCGGCCTGACGGCATTGGTGGTGCTCTACAACGCATACCTCCTTGACCAGCGAAGAAAGCTTCTATTCGCCCGCGAAGAGATGATACGCCAAATCCTTCGCGCTGAGTCTTCGGAAACCATGTCTCTGCTCGATCCTCTGACGCAGGTATACAACCGCAGATACCTCGACAAAATCCTGCGTCTCGAGATGAGCCGCGCGGACAGGCTGGATACGACCTTGGCCGTCATGATGATCGACCTGGATGGGTTCAAGGCCATCAACACCGATCTGGGGCACGTGGCGGGCGACCAAGTCCTGCGCGAAGTGGCGCAACTGCTCAACCGGGTGTTCCGCAGATCGGATACCGTCCTCCGCTACGGAGGCGACGAGTTTCTGGTCCTGATGCCCGAGTCCGATGAAGAGCAAGCGTCCCACGCCGTGACCCGTCTTGCACAACGAGTGAGCGCCTGGACCCAGAAAGCCCCAGGCCCAGCCCGCTCCCTGGGAATCAGTTGCGGGGTCGCAACGTACCGCAAAGGTGGAAATATCCAGGATGTCATTCGCATCGCCGACGAGAATTTGTACGCCCAAAAAACCAGGCATCACGCCGACAGTCAGGACGCAGTGAAGACCCAAAACGCGTAATGTGGAGGCTCGCTCGCACGCGACGGTTTCATTCCCAATCCCGCCAAACGATGCCGCCCGATCCAATCGGCCCCGAATACAACGCACTCTGGATGCCGTAACGAGCGAAAGTCCCCCGCGGCTACCCTAACTTGAGGAAGTGCATCCCGGGGGATTGAGCGGTCTTAAAGATTTGACTTACGCGGCCGCGGAGCCGGATTTTGAGGATCCGGAGGCCGATTTTTCTTTTTCAATCGCGGCCAGCATCTGTTCATTGGTGGGAAACTTGATCGCGGGGAGATTGTGCGCCTTCGCTTCCGCCTCCTCGGTTCGAGCCAGCAGCTTAATCTCGCCTTTGTCCACGGCGCGTGTGCCACGGCGCGAAAACCCGCGTGTGATATCTTCGAGACTCGGCGCGATTCTGGACGGCGCCGTTTCCAGATATTTTAAGATGTGATCACAGCCCTGCTCGGCATCGAAGCGCGCCTTGCCAACCAATCCGTCACTCGCCTTGCGCGCCCATCCCACGACGAATTCACCCGCGAGCACCTTGCCCGTCTGAGGGTCAAACACCTCGTATGCCGCACCCTCATGTCTCGATTCGTCGGGATTGGTTATGTAATATCCTTTTTTGTCGCACGGCAAGCCCAGCGCGGGATCGACAATGTCGCCGATGGCATAAATCAGAGTGTCGAATTCGAGTTCGGCCGTCTGATCGGTTGCCCGCGCGGCTGTCGTATCGCCCTTGAGAACCAGATCGTTTTCCGTAACCCGGAGTCTATTGATGCGCCCCGCCTCGTCCAGCAGGACGGCGGAGGGAGAGGTAAGAAAACGAAAGCTCAATTTACCCGGTGCGATCTGAGCGAGAGGCTGGTCGAGCCAGGGAAAAGTTGATTCTGCCAGTTTGGAAATGTCTTGCCCGCAGCCTTGAACCCGTTCCTGCACGCGGCGCAACTCTTCTGAGAAGCTTCCACGGTCAAGATGCATTTCGACGTAGTCAAACTCTTTCTTGTCGAACTTCGCTTCAAAGGGACCTCGACGCGCGATGACGGCCACTTCTTCCGGACGCTCGCCCGGCATATCCTCGAGCAACCAGCGGGCAATATCCACCATGACGTTTCCCATGCCGACGATCGCCACACGCCGTCCAATCGAAAAGTCCATCGAGGCAAAAGGCGGGAGTTGGTTGTAGTGGAAAACGAAATCCTTCGCCGAATAGAGGCCCTTGCCCTCTTCGCCCGGCAGACCAAGGGTTTTAGTCCCTTGGGCTCCGACCGCAAAGACAATGGCCGAGGGATTCCACTGGCGCAGGTCACCGAGCGTGAGGGACCCATGCCCTAATACGGGCGTATTGCCAAAATAAGAGAGGTTCGGCATCTCGAGGAATTTGAAGAATTGCTTCCGAAGCCCTCCCTTCATGTGGAATTTCTGAGGATAGATGCCGTACTCAGCCAAACCACCCGGTTTGATGTCTCGGTTGAGAATTATGACGCGGTATCCTGCAGCAGCGATCTTCCTTGAAGCGAAAAGGCCGGCCGGTCCGGCACCCACCACAAGTACTGTCCCACGATCCATCTAGGCCTCCAAGTCTAGAATCATTACGAGAGCACAAACGGCTAAACCAATGATAACTAAAGCCTTACAGTCCAAACTCTCCTGCGAATGGTCGAAAGAGAACAACATAAGCCTAACAGATTCTCCCTTTGAGCGTACAGCTTTCTTACCTTGGCGGGAGGCGTTTCCCGCCTACTTCGGGTAAGCACGAAGCGTACCATTTTGACCTGTTCAGAATCCAAAGCCCTGAAATTGGCCGCTTCGGAGGCCCTGACCCGTTTCGAGATTTTGGCGACCGACAATGACCCGCCTTTCGATGTTTGGGAGAAATGTATCAAACTTAAACGGCTAACAAGTAACTCTGAAAATCTGGACAAACCTGTTACGCTTCTCGAAGGGGATGATGGGATTACCCATTCAGTCAACAGCACCTACGTGCCATTGTGCAGGATGAGCGTGTAGTCTTAACTTTTCCGCAAGGAGGCTGGCATCGCAGAATGCAACAAGATGACCTCCCCGGGTGGAATAGTATACCAGAGGAGATGCCGGCGCGAGCAGGACCGCAATGAAATCCGCACCTGAGTGGGAGCGATGATGGCAAACACTTCGGTGGGTATGACGGAAATTGGTCACTGCCTTTTTAGACTCCATCGCGAAGATTCCGGTCAGGACTTGATCGAATACGCGCTGATTGCCGCATTAATTGCCCTCTCCGCTGTGGCCGGAATGGGTTCGGTGGCAAAGGCCGTCAACGACGTCTTTTCTTCCGTCAGTGTCAAAATCAAGGCTTATATCATCTAGTGCTGGAGCCTATCAGGCATCCCTTTCGTCACATTGCGAACTCCGAATCGCGATGAACTTCCTTTGATCAGGCCAAAGCTCTTCAGTGACTTCACGACCCTCTAGCCGTAGGCACCGGCGGCGATGTATGTCGCGGCCAAGGGCGGACCTGCGAAGTGACAAGTAAGCCGAGTGGTCAGTCCCTACGAGGTGTGCTAAAATCATCGCTTCTGCGCGAACGATATCAACTTACTGAGGAACCATGGAGTCCCTTTCTGCGCGAAAATCGGATTCGTCTCGGACCAAGACTCAAGAGTTGAAACTCGCTCACAGTACGGATTCGGACGATGCCTTTATGATTTATGGGCTGGCCACGAAAAAAATCCGGAAGGGCTCTCTTAGTTTCTCGCACGTCCTGGAGGACATCGAAAGCCTGAATCAGAAAGCTGCAAAGGGCATTTACGACATCACGGCGATTTCATTTCATGCCTACGCCTTCCTTGCCGACCGATACATTCTGCTTCCCTCCGGAGCGAGTTTTGGAGATCGCTATGGACCTATCGTCGTAGCTCAAAAGGATCTCGGAAGAACCGGTTTGAGGGGAAGGACAGTGGCGATCCCCGGCAAGTTGACAACCGCTGCGCTCGCATTGCAACTGTTTGAGCCCGAGACAAAAACCGTGACTTTTCCCTTCGACACGATATTCGACCGCGTCATGGATGGCTCCGCCGATGCCGGGGTGATCATCCATGAGGGTCAGCTCACGTATGGCCGCAAAGGGTTGCGAAAGATCGTTGATCTCGGCGAATGGTGGTATCAAGAGGAGAAACTCCCTCTCCCCCTCGGTGGGAACGCTATTTCGAGGCAAATCGACGCCAAGACCAAGAGCCTGGTGGCCAGGTTGCTGAAGGAAAGTATTGAATACGCGCTGGCCCACCGGGAGGCTGCGCTTGAGTACGCGATGCAATTCACCCACGGGCTCGACATGCCGTCCGCGGAACGCTTCGTATCGATGTACGTCAACGATTGGACGCTTGACTACGGACCTCGAGGCCGGAAGGCGGTTCAGACGTTACTTGATCGCGGATTCGAGAAGGGGATTATTCCCAATAAAGTTCACGCCGAGTTTGTGGATTCTTAGAGGACTGGTCTGTTGCATGCCATTTGGCGCCAATCCATCCCTTCCGATCCCGTCTAGATTGATCCAAAATCCTTGATGAAAACTCCGACAGCAGAAAGCCGCATCCCTTTTACCCCCACCCAACGGAAGATCTTATTGGCACTCGCCTCAACCGTAGGACTTCGGATGTTGGGACTCTTCCTGGTTCTGCCTGTCTTCACGCTTTACGGTCTGCAATTCACACGATCTCGCTTTTTGGTCGGTTTCGCGTTGGGTGGTTACGCTTTAACGATGGCCATCCTTCAAATTCCTTTCGGGAGGCTTTCGGACCGGATCGGACGGCGAAAAGTACTCGTGCTCGGCATGGCGCTTTTCAGCGTCGGATCTTTTCTGTGTGCAATCCCTCACTGGTTTCCTCCGCCATTGCCCATCGCAGTGCTGATTCTGGGCAGACTGGTTCAGGGAGGGGGAGCCATCATCTCGGTCGCATTCGCAGCCGTGGCCGACAACATTGAACCTGAACGACGCTCGACGGCCATGGCTGTGCTCGGCATTCCCATCGGCGCTGCTTTTATCGTCGGTATCCTGGGGGGACCGTTCCTGGCAGGCATCTTCGGCACGGCCTTCCTGTTCTGGCTGACGGGTCTACTGGGCCTGGCTACAGACTTTCTTCTCCTCCGTTATCTGCCCGATATCGCGCCGAAGGAAACAACTCCGATGCCACTCCTCGAAGTTTTGCGGATTAGGCCTGTTGTGTCCTTTGCCCTGGGCGGCTTCCTCATGAACTTTTTCATGACAAGCTTCTTTTTCTACTTCCCGCTGATTGTCACTGGCCAGCACCATCTCAAAATGACGCAGTACTACACCCTCTTGCTTCCCATGATGGCCGTGAGCGGCATCACCATGTTTGCTTTCTCCCGGGGCGCCGACCACGGTTGGGGAAGACCTCTTGCTGGCTTGGCCTTTTTGATTTTTCTACCCAGCGTGCTGCTCCTTTTTCAGCCACAGTTGCTAGGGTTTGATCCCCAGCGGTTAACTGGCGTTTTGTTTGGCGGAACCCTTTTCTATATCGGATTTACGGGCCTCGAACCGGTCCTTCCCAGCTTGGTCAGCAAATCCTCCCCGGAAAGCGCCTACGGGGCAGCTCTCGGCGTTTACAATAGCGTCCAATTCCTTGGCAGTTCAATCAGCGGGCCGGTCAGCGGTGCACTCTCGCATCTTCCATCGTCCACGCCCATGGTGGCGACTCTCATTGCAGCCTCTGTGTTCGGGTTCCTGTTGATGATGGCGCAACCCAGCAACTAGTCTAAATGCTCCAAAGGCCGCGCTAGGGCATGCTGCTCGCGGGGCTTTCCGGATAGTGTCGAGTATCAGATGAAATGAGCATCCCTTCCGATATGAGGTGTTCAACGTGCGTATAGGGGTTTCGCTCGAGGGGGTCACAAACAACACAGGCGGCGGCAGGGGATAGACCTGCCCGCCGCCCGTGTGAAATCTCTGGGACTTTCTCTTTCCCCACCTAAGGGCAGGTGAAGCCAGTCGGAGGTATGTATTCGCTCGTATCGGTTATCGTATCCAACGCGCATCCCGCCGCGTT
>JACQNR010000207.1 GCA_016202975.1 Acidobacteriota bacterium | reverse complement strand
TGGGCCAGCTTGAAACGTCCTGGCTTGGGAGGGCTGGGTCGGTCGAGCGGTTCCGCATAGATGACGGTCACGACCGGCGATCGGTCGCCCTGCCCGGTCACCCTGACGACCCCGCTGATCTGGGCGGCAATACCTGTGGCTCGAAGTACGGTGAAGACCAGAATTGAAAAGATGAACTGCCTCATCCCCACCTCAAAAGCTGTAGGTTAACACGAAGTTGACATGATTGTTGCGCCGCGCGGCATTTTGTGTCGGATCGGTGGAGAGCCAGCGGTATTCGAGCGAGCTCGCAACCTCCGGAGTCCAGCGGAATATTGTGTTCGCATAGATACCGGTGTTCCCCTCGAGCGCCGCCGGGAACAAACTCATATCGAACAACCGATCGCGGCCCACGCCGGAATTGAACTCCAGGCGGGGAGTCGCGCGAAATCGTCCTTCGACAAATCCACCTGCAGACTTGGCAAACTGGCCGAGCGAGCCGCCGAAGGCAGCAATGTTTTTCCCCACATACCATTCGCCCCCGAGGCCGAAACGGCCGACGCTGGCGTCCAGGTCAAGCGCCGTAGCCCAACTGGAAACCGCACCGCTGACGAATTGCTCACTTCCGTAATGGCCCGAAAAACCCAGCTCGAGACTTCGGTCCGCTGATCGGGGTCGGGCGCGCCATGCCAGCCGGCCCTGAACGGCAGGCCGTCGCGAGCGCTCTCCGGCAAGATTAGGTGGGACAAAAGAATATATCCCGGCGAAGTCTCCGGCTACGGGCGCGACAATCCCTCCCACCATGAGCAGTTCACCGGCTTTACCCGTCGCCATCGTGTGTTCAATGCGGGCCTGGGGGACACGCAGGTAAAGATTTCCGGAGCGATAGAGATCTGGGAACGACATCGCGGCGAGTGAGGTGGGATTACGCGGCGCGAGGATCATCTGGTCCTGGCCGACTTCGATGGCGGTTCGCCCACCTTCGAGCCTCATATAGCCGTAAAGCAAGCGAGGCAATCCCATCACCTGCCCCGTCTGGAAATTGGGGATGCCGCCAAAGAAATCCACAGCAATAAAGCCGTTGGTGCGCATGGAGCCCACTTGTGGCCCGTCGATGATGGCTCCTATGCGACTCTGACGCAGCGTGGCGCTGAATGAGCCCGAGGGCAGGCCGGCCGCGGGAGGGCCGCCCACTGTGTTCGGATTCTCCAGCCAGTTCGCTTCCCCGGAGTTGAAAAACGAGTTAAATACGATCGTGCCGAAAATCTTCACGGGCATCTTGGAATTCGATTCAACTTTCGTTTGCGCGTGCTCTGCCAACTGGGCCTGGAGCATCGGGATCGCCTCCGCAGGCGACGGTTGTTCCTCGGACGACGGCACGGTGGGCTCTGCCAATTCGGGCGCCGCATACCTTTCCTGGCTTGGAGCGGCGGCCGAAGTTGTTGTGGCGCCGGGCGCGCTCCCGCCCGATTTCAGCTGGTGGACCTCCTCCTTCAGCGCGTCGATCTCGCGGCGCATGAGTGCCATTTCCTCACGCATGGCCTTCAAATCATCCGTTTGCGTTTGCGCTCTGAGAAATGGCGCATTCGCGAAGACGCAAAAGCTCAAACACCACAGCATGGTTTTGGCGAGCTCAACCCTCAAACTGCTTTCAAATCGCTTTGAATCGCGCGGCTGCTTGTTCATGTCAGTTTCTCCTGAAGGCCATAGCCCTTCATATTCATTTGTGGCGAGTGGGAAAGCCTACCCCATCAGTTTCGAACTCGATTTGAGACGGAATAGTACAGCGAAAGGCCAGGGCGGGCAATCGAGGACGCCAGGCGCAACCGAATAGAAATTCGTTGTCAGGCGGCGGAACCATTGTTTATGATTTCATCTGGGCAGGGCTTACCAGGCAAGTTTGCCGGACGCAAGGACGATTGGGTTTGCGCGCAAGCCTGATGTGTTTAATCGAAGCAAGGAGGCTGGCATGGGTCGAACCATTTTGATCACCTTGATAGCCGTTCTGTCCGCTCAGGGCAGAACCAGCGCGCAGAATTTTGCGGGTCAATACACGTTCCAGGATACACAGGGCACGACCTCGATGTCCGTCCAGCAGGATGACAGCGGGAGAATATCCGGATCAGTCACGATGGATGACGGATCCGTTGTAAACCTCCAGGGGGAAATCAAAGGGACGGAAGCCATCGGCATCGCCACAATCGGGGAGAAGAACACCCTGTTTAAGCTTCACTTCCAGGGCGAACAGCTCATCTACACAATGATCGCGGTAACGGCTGACAACAAGCCTGATCTAGCTAATGCCCAGCAGTTCCCTTTTAGCCGCACGGGGGGAGGGAAAGGTGGCACCGGTCCTGCAGCCTCCGGTGGCGCGAATCCGTTGGCGGGAGGCGGCGGTGGCGGGTCCACCGACCCTTTGGCGAGGACCTTCACGGACGGAAAAATGACCCTCCAGTTGCAGGGCCGAGGCGGCCGATACCAGGGTCAAATCCAATTTCAGGGGCAGACGTTTCCTGCCACCGCCCAGAGCCCCGATGGCCGGTCGCTCACAGGAAAGTTTACCAGCGGGTCTGACAGCTTCGATTTCACGGGCAAGCTCCAGGGTTCGACTCTCAGTTTCACCACAGGAGGGACGTCTTACCAGCTTCGTGGCGAGGGCGGGACGCCGACTGCGGCGGCCAACCCTCTGAGTGGAGACTCCGGCAGTTCCGCGACTCCCGCCCGAGGAGGCCAGCGTCCACAACCCATCGCAGGAGGGAACGTGGTCAATGATCCTTCGATGGGCGTGCGATTCAGCGTCCCGCCAGGATGGAAGCATCAAAAACAACAGACCATATATATGATGGGCCACGATACGATCCCCGGCATGATCCTGATCATGCCCCACACATCAAACTCCATCCAGGAACTCGCCGCGGCGGCGAACGAGCCCCTCTACCAGGCTCAAGACGGTCAACTGATGGTCACGAGCGCACCGGTGACCCTCACGAACAACATGCTGGCCGCCGACTACGGCGGGAATATTCAGGGTAAAGAAGCAAAAGGGCGGATCGTCGGTGTGGTTTCACCTCATGGCGGGGGCTTCCTGATCATGGCTGGGGCTGATACCGCTGGCTACAGCCCGCAACACGCTCAGCTCGCCGAGGGCATCGCGCGCAGCATGAACTTCACGAAACCCCAGCTTCCTCCGGAAGCGGCGATGTGGAAACAGAAACTCACCGGGATGCGAGTCAAATCCTTCAAGCACGGAGGCAGCAGCGATGCGGGCGGCGCCTATTCCTGGAGCGATGAGAGGGACATCGATCTGTGCAGTGACGGGGCTTTTCAGTCCACCGGAGGATTTCAGGGGTCGCTCGGCACAGCAGGCGGTTCGGCCATCATGAATCCGGGCAACCGGACGAGGACCGGCCAATGGACCATTATCGGGCAGGCGGGCCAGCCTGCGCTGCAACTACGACACTCGACTGGAAACGTCGAGACTTTTGTGTTGTCGGCGAATGGCTCCCAAACACTCCTCGACGGCGTCCGTTGGTACGTGATCGAAAACCCTACCTGCCGATAATGAGAGGGGCCGGAATGAGGGTTTTGGGGTGGCCCGCCGGAGCTGAACCGCCGTCCCACGCGCTCAATCAGGAGTTTCAGACTACGCGGCCGGGGGAGTGTTGTTTAAACCAGGTCAGGGTGCGCCGGAGTCCGTCTTTGAAGTCAACCTGGACCTTGTATCCGAGAAGACTTCGCGCCCGGTCGATGGCCGCCAGAGAGTGGCGAATGTCGCCGGTTCTCGGAGGCTGATGCTCAGGCTCGATCTGAGTTCCAGTGATTTCGGACAGCGTTTGCAGGAGCTCGAGCAGGCTCCTGCTCCGCCCCGTTCCCACGTTGATCACTTGACCCGCGGCCTCTTCGGAGTGGCAGGCCAGAAGATTCGCGTGAACGACGTTCTCGACGTAAACAAAGTCCCGCGTCTGGTTCCCTTCCCCATAAACCGCCGGTCGGCGTCCCGATAGCACCGCAGAGAGGAACCGCGAAATAACTCCGGAGTAGGGGGAGCCCGGGTCCTGGCGCGGACCGAAAACGTTGAAGTAGCGCAGGCTGACGCTCCCCAGACCATAGGTGCGGCGGCACATGTCGAGATACTCTTCTCCCATCAGCTTGGAAAGCGCATACGGCGACATGGGCTGTTCCTGTGCGCTTTCCGTGATGGGGCGGCTGTGGGCGTCGCCATAAACGGCGCACGAACTGGCAAAGACCAGGCGCTTGACCTTGGCCTGGCTGCAGGCTACCGCCAGATTCAGGGTGGCGGTGACGTTCGATCGGTTGGTGGCGTAGGGGTCGTCAATCGACCGAGGCACGGAAGGTATGGCCGCCTGATGGAGGACGAAATCCGCACCCTCGACCGCCTCGCGGCAGATCGCAGGGTCAGCCAGATCCCCTTTAATAAACTGAATATGAGATTTCGAATGGGCAATATTGGTTTCGTATCCGGTGCTCAAGTCGTCAACGACACGGACCTTCGCACCTTGGCGAAGAAGTTCGTCGACAATGTGCGACCCAATGAATCCCGCGCCGCCGGTGACCAAATAGAGCTTTCCCGAGTGGATCGGCATATCCTTGCGGCTGTGGCTCAAACTTGCAGCCTTCTCCCTCAATCCCCCCGAGCCAATATATCAGTACTGCAAGGCCGCGTGTAGGGGGACTGAGTTTGGCAGAGCCGACTTTGGGCCGTGAGAGGGGTTCGTGGCCGATCTTCAGTAGAGTGACCGGAAGTGTCTATGGTGTAGACAGTTTTTGTCCCGCGCGGCCCGATTTGGGGATTGAGATTCTCGCCCAGGCAGCATGAAAAGCAAGTCCAGAGGCCCAAATAGATTCATTTTCAACAAAATAAATGGCCTAGTGGCAAATCCCGTAGTTCGGTTGGAGATGGACATAGGGTTGGATTCGGCATGGTGATTGCCCAAAGTACAAAGGTACTATTGCGCTCTGGAGGAGCTTTGCATGTATAATGGCCCCAATAAATGTCCTCGTGCCAAAGGGCATGACGACCGCCGGGGGCCGGCTAGCAGGTCACGCATGCAAAAGGCGCAACGACTCGGCGAAAAATCACCCCTCGGGATTGAGTCCTGAGAGGGGGCTTCAGTACCTGAGGAAGAGGGCAACACAAATGAGGCCAAAGAACCAAGGGTTCTCGATGCTCGAGATTCTGGTGGTGATTGCCATCATCGGCATCATCGCTGCGTTCGCCCTGCCCAGCGCCATCACCTTTGTCAAAGGATACCGTCTCCACGCCAACGCGTCTGCCATTGCGGCGCAGCTCAACGTCACACGTTTCCGCGCCACGTCCCAGTACACGCCATACCGGCTGAGGGTCAGCACTTCGGCCGGGACGACGGCTCGCGAGCGGCTGTCCACCGCTTACGGATCGCCGCAATCCGAAGAATCGATACCCCTGGACCGGGGCGTCCGATTTTTGTCGGCGTGTCCGGTCTCCGCCAAACCGGGGACGATCGGAGCGTCGGTGACAGCGGCCTCGCCGGCGATTTACTTCAACACGCGAGGTTTGCCCGTCGACAGCACCGGTATAACTTATAACAACAATGTCATTTACCTCGCCAATGACAATGACCTCTACGACGCGGTGACGGTTTCATTGGGCGGAAAAGTGTCGATCTGGAATTACAACGCGACCGCGGGGGCATGGGTGTCGCGGTAAGACCGACTGCGGAGGCATGATATGAGAAGAAGCGAACAAGGCGTTTCGCTCGTGGAAACCATGATCGCCGTCCTAATCTCAATGTTCGTCATGACGGCTCTGGGCGGGGTCGTCTTCACCGCGACGGTGCAAAACAAGAACCAGGGCGTGGAAATGAGCCGCGTGGCGGTTTACGCGCAGGACAAGATCGAAACCCTCACCAACCTCGATTGGTCCGATTGCACGCAAAGCACCCCGCTCACGGGCTGCAACACGACAGGGATCACGGGCACAGGATGGAATCGGGGACTGCTCGCGGGCGGGAGCCTGACCTACGAATCCACATGCCCTTCTTCGGGTGCGGCCGTCGGGTACATCGATTACCTGGACGCGAACGGCAATCAATACGCCGGCGCGGACTGCACGGCGGTAACCTCTGCCTCCACCCCCTACGCCTATGTGCGCCAGTGGCAGATCACCGACGAGATCACCACGGCGGCCGGGACGCCGGGCCTGAAGCGGATTGACGTTCATGTGTGGAGCAAGAACGCCGTCAATACGGGCGCTACGGCACCCTCGGCGATGCTGACGACCTTCTTGTCGGAATAGGTGACCCCCATGCGCAGGAATCACACTTCCCTCACTCAGCCAAACCGGAAAATCTCGCCCCATCTTAAGAGTCATGCGGCGCAGGGATTCTCGCTGCTTGAAGTCCTGGTCAGCGTGATGATCATCACGGTCTTGATGGCGGCGGTCTTCCAGTTCCTGCGCTTCAATCAGCAGCGCTATCGCGGTGACCAGTTGCTGGCCGAACGCAACCAGGGCGCGCGCAGCGCGCTGGAACTGATGACTATGGAACTCCAGCAGGCCGGGCACAATCCCAACCTGACTTCGCACAAAACGCTGGCCGCGGACGTCACACCTACCGGCACGCTCGTGAACATCGACGTCGGCGACACCACCGGCATCTTCTATGGAAACCTGGTGGAGATTGGCGCCAGCGCCACGGACCCGAACTGGGAGACGGTCACGGTCGGAAAGGACTCAACCCATGCGATCACGAGCAGCACTTTTCCGGCTATTATCACCTTGCCCCACACCTCGGGACAGCCGGTGTTTACTCGCTCGCTGCCCTTTCCCAACGGTATTTTATACACCGCCTCCGCGGTGGGTTCCGGCCAGTCCGTCGCCGTGAATACCATCCAGTATTTCGGCGATATTCACGGCAGAGGCACACTCGCTTATGGCGAATACAAACTGGTCGACACGGGGGCCACGACGACGCTGAAATGTACCGGCGCCTCGGGGGAAGAAAGCTGCCATTTGCTGACTCTCAATCGGTTCGTCACTTCCATTCTCACTCCCGAAATCCCGGCAGACAAGACGGCCAGTGGCGATAGTTTTTCCCCCCTCGCGGACAATATTCTGGGCCTGCCCGACGCGGGCGGCGTCTTCCGAAATCCCGATCAGAGGCCGATTTTCCAGCTCAACTACGACACCTTCGGCAACGTTACCTACGGATTTACCACCTATGTGCGGTCGGTCGACGTCGACATTACGATGCAGACCACCGACAAGGACCCGGAAGTCGCCGACTACCGGACGATCCGCATGAGGTCGCACATCGTCCCGACCAACATCAACTACGCCTGGGGCATCACGCTGCTCGGCGGCTCGCCGGAACTTCCCTTCCGGCCCACAGACCAGGCGGGACACACTCTGCCTATTCCTGATTAGTCTCGAGGAGAACTGACTTATGCTTGGCGCCCGGCGAAGTGGAAATTACAATTCCCAGAAGGGCGTGGCCCTGATCCTGGTCATGCTGAGCATCGTGGTGCTCTCGGTGCTCGCGGCGTCGATTGTCTTCAGCGCCCGCTCGGAGACCTACGCCAGCTATAACTACCGCACGTCGCTGCAGGCCGACTATGCCGCGAAGGCCGGATTGCAGAAAGCCATCAACTTCTTCAATAGTGACAAATACGTGCCGGTGCCGCCTGGTGATGCCATAACCAAATACGATGCGGCCGCGTACGCCACGACACCCATAACCCTTTATACGGCGAAGGCGCGCCCGGTTTTATGCATTTCGGGTTGTGCCTTGACAAACCGGCCAGTGATTCTTCGAATGAGCGGGGGCAGCTTCGGGGGAAATTACCCCACATATCTGACGAATGGCGATGGGGACACCGTCCCCGCAGCTTACGAAGCGCTCTTGGCTTCCGGAACGCTCGACCCGCTCTCCAGCAGCAACAACTCAGGACAGTATACGGTCACCGCAACGCTGGAAAGCTATCGGACCGTCAACGACGCGTTCTACCCAA
Source organism: Acidobacteriota bacterium (assembly GCA_016202975.1). GTDB lineage: Bacteria > Acidobacteriota > Terriglobia > UBA7540 > UBA7540 > JACQNR01. Next base: position 5,441 of record JACQNR010000207.1, on the reverse strand, counting down.
CGCGCAATCCCAAGCCCTATGAAGTCTGGTATGTCGTATCGACGGGATCATGGAACTCCATTCCACCGGCGGGCGGCGTCAGCGCCATTCCGACCAGCGTCCAAGAGGCGACGCTTGCGCCCGTTTTCCTTCCTTACTTCGCCAATGCCCTCTACGGGATGTGCAATATTACGCTGGGCGGAAATGTATGTACGGACAGTTACAATTCCAATAGTGGGGCCTACAACGGCTCAAACCCCGCGAACTGTGTCAATGCCGCGGGCGCAGGCAGCAACTCCTTCGCCAGCGGGGCGGGGGTAGGCGCCGGCGGAAACGTCACGCTCAATGGAACGAATTACGTTGTGAACGGGGACGTGAGCTACGGGGATACTGCGCCCACCTACAGTTCAACGTGGTCTTGCCCATCGGTGACGAGCGGCGTAACTGGAGAAGTCACGGGCGTCACCGGCAACGTGCAGCCGGTTCCAGCGATTCCCGAACCGCCCATGCCCACGTTCCCGACCTGCGACTGGTACGGAACGAGCGGAACATCCTGCAATAAAAGCGGCACCTCGCCCACCCCTCCAAACCCCACCAATCCAAGCTCCAACACTGAATACGCCTGGGTCAGATACACCGGGGGCCAATGGTTCTTTACCGTGGCACTCGGAGGAACCACCACCAGCTATCCTTTGACCTACCCGACTTGGCAGGCAGCAACGACATATTCCGTGGGCACGATCATTGCCCCCGGGAATGGGCACGCTTACACCGTAACTACCGCAGGAACCAGCGGCGCTACTCAACCGACCTTTCCCACGGGGACGGGAGCCACGGTTAGCGATGGCCTCCCCGCAACTGTCTGGTCGGCTGTAACGGCCTACGCCGCCAATGCTTACGTCAAACCCAGCCCGGATAATGGGCACGTCTATAAGGCCCTGAGTGCTGGCACCAGCGGCCCCACGCAGCCCGCCTTCCCGACCGCGAGTGGTGCCACGGTCAGTGATTCGGCCTTCCCAACCTGGGCTCCCTATACCTCTTACACAGCGGGCGCGACTGTCGCGCCCGGCAACGGGCACATTTACACCGCACTGAACACGAATTACAGCGGGCAAACTGCCCCCGCGTGGCCGCTCGCCAGCGGGGCGACAGTGGTCGGCGCCTATCCCGAGTGGAACGGTAACACGGCTTACACCGTCGGGCAAATCGTCGTCCCGACTTTGAGTCCGAACAGAAAGACGGGCAGTAAATACCGAGTCACCGTTGCTGGAACCACGGCCGGCGGCCAACCCAATCCATGGCCATCGGGCGCGGGATCTACCATCACGAACGGCAGTGTGACGTTTCAGGAGTTTGGATCGGACACTCCCATTACCTGGCGGGAAGTGGGCACTGTAGCCGCCATCGTCTGGCAGGAAGTTGGCTCTTCCACCGCGGTGGTTTGGACCGAATCGGGAACCAGTGTTAACATCTTTGGCGACGGGTCCATTAACGATCCGTTCCGCCTGCCCGAAATCTCCGTCGGAAACAACTCCACATTGTGCCTTACGGGAAGCCCCGATCCCGCGACGCCCATCTACTACGCCATCAAATCGCTGTCTTCGCTGGGGACGATTCACAACGTCAATCAGGCAAACCAGCCCACGTCGTGCATCCAGGCAGGGTATACGGATTTTGGCTACTCGGTTCTGAATATATACCAGACCTTGACCTTGGGCGGGCCGGGAGTGGTTCAGCCCGCCACCGCCAAGGCGACTACACTTGTCATCAATGTCTACAACAGTGGTTCGAATACTGGCGACTCTGTAACCATCTCCGGGCAGTCAAACTTGAAAGCCATCGTGACCGCTCTGGGCGACGCGAAGCTCGGCGGCGGCGGCACGGGCGGAGCATTTTACGGCTCAATGCTGGCGGGCTCCATTACTGATATGGGCACTTATTCCGTCCACTACGACCAGTCGCTGCAGGTGCTGAGCGGCAAACTCATGCCCATGTCCATCCGCAATTACAATCGGCCCAAATTCTGACCTTCCTGGCCTTTTCCCTACAGAAGAAGAGCTTGGCGGCTCTCCCTCTGTGGGGACATTCCTCTTTTCGACGATCGAATGGCGATGTTAAGGAACCCGACACTAACGCGTGATGAAACCGGGCCGCGTATGGGTCTGAGTGAGGAGAGATAGGGGCTGCCATTCCATTAGGCAGTGCGCAGCGACAAGCTACGCCTGACCGACGGAATTGCTCTTTGTGATCGGGCGGATGAATTCGAGCGCGCAGAGCTGACAGCGATCGGAACTCGTCACGCGAACGATTTTCGCCCGCAGGGTTCTGATAGACGAAACTCCCGCCGCCTTTTCATTGAGCGGAGCGGAAGGGATTTCGAGCGTAAGGCGAGTGGCGCGAGCCAGATTGCGTCGTGTGGCCAGGATGGCGCCTCCGCCACTCACGTCCAAAACCGTTGTGAAATCCAGGAAGTCCTTCCCCTTTTCGTCAATCCCGCGTGCAAAAACAGGAATTGCCAGAGGAAGTCTTTCCCACCGACGTCGCTCTTGGGGATTTTTCAATTTAGACACCGAGACAAAAGAATTAACCAACCGGTTTAGCTAGCATCCTCAATGCCAAAAGATAACATTGTTGAGAATCTCTGCACAATTATAAACTGCGTATTTTCTATGTTTTAAACAGACAAAACGGTCGGTTGCTTTTTCGGGCGGTAAGTTGCCACATTCCTAAAGTCTAACAAGCGCAAGATTTTGTAACCGAGAGGCAAACTCTTGCGCTTTCCCAACTTGACACCTCGATATACACACCATACAATGCCCTACGAAGTCCAAGCCAATCACAAAACCAGGGGGAGTGCGGGTCAGCCCTTTTCGAGAGGAGTCACGTCGCAAGATCGCGACCGCAACGGGTTCACTCAGGCGGTAAAAGTCCAAGCTTGATTGGAGAGAGCCAGATTCATGTCGCAATCACCTAAGCCTGATCAAGAACCGAAGGGGCTGCAGAACACTGAGGGGCCTTCACCCAGAACAGCTTCCAAGCCGGGCAAGCCTGCCGATCCGGACTTGCTTGACATTTCGCGGCTCTATCAGGAACTCCTTCAAACCCACGCGCGAATGAAGGAAGGCGCGCACCGCCGGACGATCGCGCTAGCCACCGCGGCCCACCGTCTGAAAACTCCTCTCGCGATTATTTCCGGGTATATCGAACTCCTTCTGAACCAGAAGGCCGGCCCGCTCGTCCCCCGCCAGCAGGAAATACTTCAGGAATCACGCGAGAACTGTGAAAGGCTGCAGCGGTTCATCCAGGACTTCCTGACGTACAGCGCTCTCGAGACTGGGGCCGTGGCGCTGAAGCCGGAACCCGGCGATCTGAACGCTTGCCTCGAAGACGTGTACGAACTCTGGCTGCCGCGATTCCAGAAGAAAGGCGTGGCGCTCTACCTGAGCCCTGGATACCGGTTCAAGCCGTTCCTTTTCGATCCCTTCAAGATTGAAGAAGTCGTTTCCAACCTTCTCGAAAACTCGCTCAAATTCACGCCCTCGGGAGGGTCCGTCTGGATGTCCGCGGAATTGCACTTCTGGGACCGCCGTCATCGCCACGAGCACTGGGGTCCCAACGAGGAGCGCGACCGGGTCGATACCGGACCGAATTCCGTTCAAATCACCGTTTCGGACACCGGCCCGGGCATCAAGCCGGAATTTCATTCCGAGATATTCGACGACTTCTTCCGCGTCCCCGGGGCCAGCGAGACTTGGGAAGGCACGGGCCTGGGACTTGCCATCGCGCGCCGCCTGGTCCAGGCGCACGGCGGGAAGATCTGGGTGGAGAGCGAGCTGGGCGCAGGAAGTAAAGTGTCTTTTCTCCTTCCGCTTCACAAAAGCCAGGATGAACCTTCGCAAGAGGAGACTGGATCTTGAGCGCATCGCCCCACATTCTGGTCGTGGATGACGAGCCGGGCGTTTTGCGCTACATGCGAACGCTGCTGGAAGTCGAGGCGTTCCGCGTGGATACGGCCTCGAGCGGGCGGGAAGCTCTGACTCGAATCGAGAAGGAACCGGTACCTGATCTTGTCCTCCTCGACCTCTTGATGCCCGAGCTCGATGGGCTGGAAACTCTGGCGCTGCTTCGCCGCGTCCGTCCCAACCTGAAGGTGGTCATCCTGTCGTGTGTCAGCGACCCCCGCAAGGTCGTCGAAGCGGGCCGCCATGGGGCCACCGATTACCTGACCAAGCCCTTCCAGAAATCCCAGCTCGACTCGCTATTGAAACAGCACCTCAGCCCGGAAGCCTCGGCGATCGACGTCAGCCTGGGACACGATGAAGCAGTGGACCTGGGAGACGATCTGTACTTTCTCGCGGCGAGCCCGCAGATGCGCCGCATCCGAGCCCAGGTTGAACAGGTAGCGGCGGTGAATGTGCCCGTCCTTCTGCTGGGGGAAAGCGGGACGGGCAAGGAAATCTTGGCCAGGCTGATTCATAAACTTTCTCCGCGATCGCGCCGGACTTTTTTGAAGGTCAATTGCGCGGCTCTTCCCGCGGACCTCTTGGAAAGTGAGCTCTTCGGATATGAAGCGGGCGCGTTCACCGGCGCCAACAAGCCCAAACCCGGCAAATTTGAAATCTGCGACAAAGGAACCATCCTGCTCGACGAGGTCGGTGAGATGCCCGTCAGTATGCAGGCCAAGTTGCTGCACGTATTGCAGGACCAGCAATTCTCCCGGCTGGGAAGCAGGTCCGCCGTCCGCGTGGATGTCCGGATTCTGGCCGCCACCAATATCGACATTCCGCAGGCGCTGACGGCCAAGAAACTCCGCCAGGATCTCTATTACCGATTGAATACATTAAGCGTCCAGTTACCCCCTCTGCGCGAGCGACGCGAGGAAATTCCCTCCATGATCCGGCACTTCATGGCGAGATTTGCGGCACGCTACGCGCGGACGCCTCTTCCCCTCTCTCCCAAACTCCTGGAAGCCTGCTTGACGCATCCCTGGCCGGGAAACTTGCGCGAGCTGGAGAATTTCGTCAAACGTTTCCTGATCCTGGGCGACGAAAGCCTCGCCATCGCCGAACTGGAAACCCAGGAAGGGGCTACTCCCCTAGCTCATCCCACCGGCGCGATGGCGCCAGAAAAGGCTGGGGACCTGAAATCGCTGGTGCGGGGCCTGAAGGATGAAGCCGAAGTGCAAGCCATCCGCCAGGCCCTCGAGCTCACGAACTGGAACCGAAAGAAAGCCGCCGCCAACCTCAACATCAGCTACAAAGCCCTTCTCTACAAAATTCGTCAGTTTGGCCTCGACAACAAGTAACACGGCTTTTGTGCTACCCGCTTCGAGGGGCCCCGTATGCCCAACCCAAGGTCGCAAAGAAGTCTGCCTCAACCGTTCCATATAGCTGCATTGTTTTGCACATTTGATGGATAAGATTTGCGTACCATCAATGGGCGAGTCATGAAGGCCCCTAGCT
>JACQNR010000016.1 GCA_016202975.1 Acidobacteriota bacterium | reverse complement strand
GCGTAACGCGTCGGCGAATGGCATGGAGCTGTCCCCAGCCAGCCGGGAAGTCAACTCCGCCAACCTCGTTGCGAACACACATACAAGGTTGTACATGTAGTGGATTCATCTGAGCCTCCTCGGGCGGAGCGCATAGCTACCGCACCGCCCCTCTTGCTGGGATTACTGGTAGCAGAATGTGCGACGGATACTGCGGCCCATGATGCACGGTTTGGCGCGCAATCACGGCTTCCGACATCGAGACCATCGCCACGTTGTCCGCGCCGGCATTCAGGTTGGGGAGGAATTTCGGATACCAGCTGGAGGAGATCTCGACGCGAATCCGATGCCCTTGCTGGAAGACATTCGCGGTACCGCGCCAAAATTGAATCGTGTACTGATACACCTTCCCAGGCTCGATTGTGCTCAGCTGCGCGGAGTTGAACCGTCCCTCGTTGCTGGGATTTCTGTTCCGCGCCCGCATCACGCCTTCCGCCAGCAACAACGAGCGGCCGTCCGGCTGCACGTCCACGAGCCGCACGAACCAATCTGTATCCCGGGCGGAGGTGGCCGCGTACAGCGTGGCCTCAATCGGCCCGGTCACCTCAACCGGCGATTCAAGCGGGGGCGTCTGGTAAACGAGCACCTCATCTCCGATGGCAGAGAGCCGTGTATCCAGCGGCCCATCAGTTTGGCCATTGGGACCGGTCGGCGATTGGGTCGGGTTGACCGGATCGTAAACATACGTGTCAGAAGATTCGGTCTGAGGCGGAGTGGGAGTGAGTAGGCCATCGCCCTTGAGGGAATTTGCCCTGCCCTGGCTACTCAGGTAGTACTTGGTCCACTGTGTCTCGGGAAGCGGCCAGTCTTCCTCCGCGCGCCACTTGTTGGCGCCCATCACAAAGACGTGCACCGGCGGGTCACTCTCCACACCGTTGTCGATCCCCTTCAGAAAATGGTCAAACCAGCGAGTGACATAACCATCCCAGTCGATCGCGGCTTCTGCGCCATAGTCGATCCCTGCCACGGAGCGCGTTGCGATTGGCCAATGTACCCACGGGCCGATCACGAGCCTCGGACGCCGGGCTTCGGACGTTGCGCCGTACTGCTTCATAGCGACGTAGTTCATCGGCGTACCAGGGTGATCGGAGTCGAACCAACCGCTGACGGCCAGGGAGGGAGCAGTGACTTTCGAGTAGCTCTCCGGGGTCTGGTACGAAATCCCCTTCCAGTACTCCGCCGTCGAAAGATTCTTCTGCATCCACGTGTCAAACCACGGTGCGTCCATTACTCCCAGGATTCGAGTCCATTCGGTGTACGGCCTGTGCTTCAGGACTTGCGCGAGTCGATCCGGGACTCCAGGGTCCACTATCGGCGCTTGGTTAGTTCGGCCCGCCATCATCATTACCCAATTGAGCATCCACCCATCGAACACGCCATCTTGATAGGGCGTGTTGCGGAACTGATCGGGCGGAGCAACTTCAGGCACGATCGCCTTTAGAGAAGGGGGCGCTTGAGTCGCTGTCCACCAGGTTTCCCAACCCATATAGGACGGTCCGTACATGCCGACGCGCCCGTTGCACCATGCCTGCTTAGCGATCCACTCAACCAGATCGTAGCCATCCGTCTTTTGCTTTGGATTAAACGGGTTCCACTCCCCTTCGGAGTCATACCGGCCGCGCGTGTCAGCGAGCACCGCAACATATCCTCGCTCGGCAAACCACTTGGCGCGGGCTTTCCAGCCGGCGTTATTGTCGTACGGCGTAATCGAGAGCACGGCAGGGTACTGGCCTGACGCTTCCGGTCGATAGATATCCACCGATAGGTGCACCCCATCACGCATAGCTACCCGCTGTCCTCGAGACTGCTGGACGGCGAATTTCGCCGATGAATAGTTTCCCGGATTTGGCGCCTGCGCGCGGGCGAGCCCGAACTCCGCTGTTAAAAGCAACGCAGCGATAAACCATGCCCTGCCCCATGCTCGCTTTTCCGCCCTACACGCGGACGCTTCTTCCAGGTCTGCCAGGACGTTTTCGTTGATCTCTGTCATGTTTTTAATAGTCATAATCTTTACCCCATAAAATCCAGATCAGTAGCCGCGAGTGACGCTTTCTTTCAAAGCTACAAGCCCACGTGCAAGATTGTGCGGGTAGGGAATTCATTTAAGCCTCTTCTGTCGGAAAGTCGGGGCACGCTTAACCGCTGGTCGAGATGTGGTGGTCTGTGGGAGCTGTTTCCCGAGGTAGAGGTTCCCTCTGGTCGACGAAGCGGAATGCGAGAGGCAGTTGCGGGCTCCACATATTTTGCCAAGTCGCGCATGGCGATAACGGTGCAACCTTTCTTGGCCAGGTACTTCATGTACCTCGCAAAAACCGCCGGATCGGTAGTGACCCAAGGGGCACGGGGATAGGGCACGCCATGGAAGTTCAGGATGGCAATTTTCCCATTCTTGGCCTGCTCGACGGCCCAAACTAAGTCTCCAATTCCCCACTTCGGGCCCGAGTAGCCAGTCGTGGGGAGCAACAGGGGGTGGTCTTTTGCCGGGTCGTAAACCGGGCCGCGCCCACCGTCACCGCTATCGGGATACTCTGGACTCACGCCGCGCCGGGCAAACAAATAGCCTTTGCCCAGCAGCACCTCAGCAGCCTGAATGTTGAAGCTATAGCCTGGGTAAACGAAGGTTGTCGGTAAAGGTATGCCGTAATGCTTACAGCGGTTCTCAATGCCTTCAAGTTCCTCAGTGAATTGTTGCTTCGTAAGTGTTGTAACATCCGGGTGGGTTTCGGTGTGATTCCCGATCTCAAAACCCATGCTGTTCAACTTGTGAATGTCATCCCATGTCAATGCATCGTCCTCACCTTTGATATCACGGAGACCCTCCGTAACATAGAATGACGCTCCGAACCCGTACTGCTTCAGCATTGGCGCCACGTACGCGACATCCGACTTTGTCCCGTCGTCGAAGGTTAACACAACCAAGCGGTCTGGAATTGGTAGCAGTTGTCGAGCACGAGCGGGAGGTCGGGCATTTGCGGTGATCAAAACAATAAGCGAAGCAAGAACTCCCCCAACAGCTAAGATTCTACTCGATGGAGCCATTTCACTCTCCTTTGCCACAGGTTTCGGTCGTTCGCAGGATCCACGGAACCTGCTCACGACTAGCTCTCCAATCCTGAGCATTTGCATCTTCCGTCCTCCAATGGAGGAGACCTATGCTCCATAGCGTCTTGAGAGTGCTGAGTCAATAGGAAAATCAT
>JACQNR010000249.1 GCA_016202975.1 Acidobacteriota bacterium | reverse complement strand
CTTCACGACGCCGCGCTCGGAGGTCTTGATGAACTCGACCAGGGCGCGGACGTGGGGCGATTGGAATCCCTTGCCTTCGATCGCCTCCAGCGCCTGGGTGGTATTGAGCTTGGAGCGCGAGAGGAGGCGAAAGGCCTTATCCAATTCATCCATATCGTCCCGAGTGAACCCGCGCCGCTCGAGGCCCACGCGGTTCGCCCCATAGACGGCGGCCGAGCGATCGGCGCTGGTCTTGGCGTAAGGGAGGATATCCTTGTTGATCAGGCTGGCGCTGCCCAGGAAGGCATGGGCGCCGACACGGCAGTTCTGGTGAATCAGGCAGAACGCGCCAATGGAGGCGTAGTCTCCCACCTCGACGTGGCCAGCGAGCGAAGCGCCGTTCGCCATGATGATGTGGCTGCCCAAATGGCAGTCGTGCGCGATGTGCACGTAGGCCATCAGGAAATTGTGACTGCCGATGTGCGTCACGCCCCCGCCCTGCACCGTCCCGCGGCTCAATGTGGTGAACTCACGAATCACGTTGTCGTCACCGATTTCGAGGCTCGTTGCCTCGCCCTTGTACTTCAAATCCTGGCAAGGGAATCCCACGGCGGCATAAGAAAAAATGCGGTTGCGCTTTCCGATCCTGGTGGGACCTTCGATCACCACGTGCGGCATGATTTCGCAGTCGTCGCCGATTTCAACGCCCGCGCCGATGACCGAGTGCGGTCCGATCTCCGCACTGGAAGCGACCTGAGCCTGGGGATGAATGACTGCGCTGGGGTGTACTTTCATTTTGCGGAGTGACCTGGATGGTCGGTGATGGCGAACGTGATCACGGCTTCTGCGGCGAGCTTGCCGTCCACGTGGGCCGTTCCCTGTCCCTTGCCAAAATTGGAGCGCCGAGCCAGCAGTTCCACCTCAATGCGCAGCTGGTCGCCGGGGAGGACCGGACGGCGAAATTTCGCGCTTTCGATTCCAGTGAAATAGATGATCTTCTTTTCCTTGTCCGGCATGTTCTGGTAGACCATCACGGCGGCAACCTGCGCCATGGCCTCCACGATCAATACGCCCGGCATGACGGGCGCGCCGGGAAAGTGGCCCGGGAAGAAAGGCTCGTTGACGGTCACGTTCTTGATCCCCACCACGCGCTTGTCCGGCTCAAGCTCCACAATCTTGTCCACCAGCAGAAACGGATGCCGGTGCGGCAGGTACCGCATGATCTGGTTGATGTCCAGAATGGTTTTGGTCTCCGCGACCGGAGTCGTGACGGAATCAGCCAAGGTTCACCATCCTCGAAGCCATCGATTGCTTCTGGGGTTCGAAAGATAAGGCGCCGCCCCCAAAACGGCTGCGCTGCCTGCTGGGGTCATTATAGATGAATTTGCCCAACCTTCCAAACGGACCAGAGGCGGCGCAGCCCCGAGACGCTCTACCCGTCCCGCCAGGTGTGCTAAACTCCCCTGTTCTCATATCCCCAAAGGAGATATTCCGTGCCCGCACGCATACTTGATGGAAACAAAATTCGAGACGAAATTCTCAGTGAACTCCGCACAGAAATCGACGCGCTGAAGAAAGCCGGGATCGTTCCCGGGCTCGCCGCCGTGCTCGTGGGCGAAAATCCCGCTTCGCAGATCTACGTTCGCAGCAAAGTGAAGACCTGCGAGTCGCTGGGACTGTTCAGCGAAAAAATCACACCCGCGGCGACGAGTACGACGGAGGAGATGCTCGCCCTCGTCGACCAGCTCAACAAGCGCGATGACATCGACGGCATCCTGGTGCAGCTTCCCCTGCCGCCGCAGGTTGACTCCAAGAAGGTCTTGGAAGCCGTCAGCCCCGCCAAGGACGTGGACGGCTTTCACCCGGTCAATATCGGATACCTGGTGAGCGGCCGGCCCGGCCTCGTGCCCTGCACCCCGGCGGGCGTGATGGAAATCATCAAGCGCAGCGGTACGCCGCTCAAGGGCGCGCGCGCCGTCGTCGTGGGCCGCAGCGACATCGTCGGCAAGCCTACCGCTATGCTGATGATGCACGAGCACGCCACCATTACCATTTGCCACTCGCGCACCCGCGACCTTCCCGGCGTGGCGCGCGAAGGCGACATCCTGGTCGCCGCCATCGGCAAAGCCGCCATGGTCACGGGTGACTTCATCAAGCCCGGCGCCGTCGTCATCGATGTGGGCCAGAACGTCCTCAAGACGGCGGAGGAAGTGAAGAAGATCTATCACGATCCGACCGAGGCCTTGAAGAAACTCGAGGCCAAGGGCCAGGTGTTGATCGGCGATTGCCAGCCCGAAGATGCCATGGAAAAGGCTGGGGCATTCACGCCCGTCCCAGGCGGTGTCGGTCCGCTCACCATCACCATGCTGATGGTGAACACGGTCAAGGCAGCGCGGGAACGGCGGGGGAAGACCCAGTGACGAGTGCAAAGTGACGAGTGACGAGTCGGGTCTCGCTCGTCACTTGTCACTCGTCACTCGTCACTTGCGTTGATGAATCCACTAGGTCGTACATTTGGATTGACCGGCGGCGCGGGGTCGGGCAAGAGCACCGTGGCGGGCATGTTTGCCGAGCTCGGCGCGCGCGTCATCGACGCCGACCGCGTGGCACACCAAGTCATCCGCTCGCCCCAACCCGCCTACCACGAAATCGTCCGTGAGTTCGGCTTCGAGATCCTCGACTCCGAAGGGGAAATCGACCGCAAGCGCCAAGCCGCCATTGTTTTTGCCGACCCGGAAAAACTCAAAATCCTCAACGCCATCGTTCACCCGCGCGTTATGGAGCGCATCGAACACCTTGCAGAAGGGTACCTGCTTGCCGACCCTAAGGCGGTTGTGATTGTCGACGCGGCGCTGCTCTACGAGGCGGGGCACGCCGAGCGCTTCCACAAAATCATCGTCGCGTGGAGCCGGCCGGAACAGCAGATCGAGCGCCTGATGGCGCGTATGCGCCTCACACGTGAGCAGGCCGAACTCCGCATCGCCGCGCAAATGCCCGCCGAAGAGAAGCGCCGCCGCGCCGATTACGTGATCGATTGTTCGGGGGATTTAGAGACGACGCGGACGCAAGTGAATGATCTCTTCTCGAAACTCCAAGCTACCGCCGCATCGTGACGGAAACCGGAAACTTGAAATTGGAAACTGGTCTCAAGGCCTGAGTCTTTGCGGCCCGCACCGAGGTTATCCGAGTTTATAATGTAGACGTCAGAAGTAAAGTTACGTTCTCGCGGTTGTCAGCGGACGTTGACTCCCTCACCCGGCCCTTCCGGGCCACCCTCTCCCTGAGGGAGAGGGGCCGGGGGTGAGGGGAAACATCGTAACGTTTTCAACTTCGTTTACATTAGTTTCTAATTTCCAGTTTCTAATTTCGACTTTCCAGTTTCCGGTTCCTTCCCCGCCAGCCACTGCTCGCCCCGCGCGCGCAGCTCATCGAGAGTGCGCTGCACTTCCTGCTGCTTCGCGTCCTGCTCGGCGTCGGTGGCTTGGGCGGAGACGACAATCGGCGGGGCGATGAAAACCGCGGCGCGGGTGAAGGGTAAGGGGAACTGGGTCTGATCCCAGCTTTTGCGGAAAACGAAGGCGCGGCGCACCGCGATGTGGAAACACAGGATGGCGGCGCCGGTGGAGCGCGAGAGAATCACCGCGCCGCGCTTGGCGACAAAGCGCGGGCCGCGCGGGCCGTCGATGGTAAAGGCCGAATCGCGCCCGGCGCGGTGGGCGCGCACCATCTCGACCAGCGCTCGGCCCGCTCCGCGCGAGCTCGATCCGCGCGCCGCACCGTAGCCCTGCCCGCGAATGATGCGCGCGATGTATTCGCCGTCGAAGTTCCGGCTGGTCATCACCACGATGCCGCGCTTGCGCCAGAACCACGTCGCCGCGAAAATTTCGCGATGCCAGAAGGTGTAAATCAGCCCCTTGCCGAGCGCGCGCGCCGCTTCCCAGTTTTGCCAGCCGAAGACTTCGATGCGGAGTGTTCGGCCCACGAACTCGACGGCGAGCGTCCCCACCAGGGTCGCCGTCGCGATCTGAACGCGTTGCCAAAGTGTGAAGGAGCGCGGATTCTCCCCAAGGCCCGGGGCATTGTCGCCATCCGTGGATGACTGCGGCTTCTCGGCAATGGGTGCGGAGCGTTCGGGCATCCGATCTCTTGACCTTGAAGGTGGTTATAACACGTCTGGCCACTGGTGAAATATGCGAATGCTTGCGCGCATTTTCTGCCTCCTGCTTTCTGCCTTCCGCCTACACCCTTTTCACATTCCGTCGTAGTGCGGCCCGCCGCCGCCCTCGGGCGGAACCCAGGTGATGATCTGGTACGGGTCGGCGATGTCGCAGGTTTTGCAGTGGACGCAGTTCGAGGGATTGAGTTTCAGGCGCGGGCCCGCGCCGTCCGGCGACTCCTCCATCTCGTACACCGCCGCGGGGCAGAAGTGCTGACAGGGATTTCCATACTCGCGCGTGCAACGATTGTTGCAGATGTTGAAGTCCGCAATCTTCAGGTGCGAAGGCTGGTCCTCTTCGTGGTGCGTCGCGGAATGATAAACGTCGGAGAGCTTGTCGAAGGTGAGTTTGCCATCGGGCCTGAGTCGTTCGACGGACTGACCCTCCATCTCAGTGCACTGCCGCATACGCTCGTGCCCGGCATGTGTGAGGTAGCGCGCGCGAAGGCCACGCCCGCCTGTCGCCTGCTGCAGCGCGGCATGGAACACGCCCGGCCAGAAACCTCCCTCAAATCCTTGGTGGAAATTGCGAACCTTCCAGAGCTCGTCCTTGATCCAGCTCGATTGCCACTTCGCCTCGAAAGCCCCGAGCGTCGCGGCGGAAAAATCCTCATTCCCCAAAGCTTCGAAAATCGTATCCGCCGCGAGCATGCCGCTTTTCATCGCCAAGTGAATGCCCTTGAGCCGCTGAGAATTGAGGAACCCCGCCGAGTCGCCAATGACCACAGCGCCATCCACAGCGGTCCGCGGAATGGAGAAATAGCCGCCCTCGGGGATGGCCTTCGCGCCGTAGCGGATCATCTTGCCGCCTTCGAGCAGCGACGCGAGGCGCGGATGCGTCTTGAACCTCTGAAACGCTTCGTGCGGATCGAAGCGCGGGTCTTCGTAATCGAGCCCGACGACGAGTCCCACGGAAAGCAGCGTTTCCGAGAGCGCGTAGATGAACCCGCCGCCGAACTGCCGCGAGGTGAGCGGCCAGCCCGCCGTATGAATGACCTCGCCGCTGGCAACACGCCCCGCCGGGATTTCCCAGAGTTCCTTGACGCCGAGGGTGTAAACCTGAGGGTTTGAGTTGCGATCGAGTTTGAAGCGCGAGACCAGTTGCTTGGCGAGTGAGCCGCGCGGGCCCTCGGCAAAAACCGTCACCTTGGCGCGCAGATCGTAGCCTGGCTGGAAATTGGATTTGGATTTCCCCTCGCGATCGATGCCCTTGTCGTCGGTCCGCACGCCCACGACGCGGTCGCCTTCGTAAAGGACTCCCGTGCCCGCGGTTCCGGGAAGCACGCTCACGCCCGCTTTTTCCACGAGCCCGCCCATCCAACGCACCAATTTATTGAGCGAGACGATGAAATTGCCGTGATTATTGAACGCCGGCGGAGTGATCGGCAGCTTCCAGGCGCCACCGCGCGTGAGGTAGAGGACCGAGTCGCGGGTCACGGGCGCACTGAGCGGCGCGCCCTGCGCTTCGAAATCCGGCATGAGCTCGCGGAGCGCCCGCGGGTCGAGCACCGCGCCGGAAAGGGTGTGCGCGCCAATCTGGTCGGCCTTCTCCAGCACAAAAACGTTTTCGGCGCTGTAGGCAAGTCCCTGGCTGTTGGCTTGGGGCGATTTGAAAAGCTGCGCCAGGCGGAGGGCGCAACTGAGGCCAGCGGGGCCCGCTCCCACAATCAGCACATCGGTTTCGAGCGTCTCGCGCTCCATCTCCGTCATGGTCGAAATCGCAACAGGTGGGTCGCCGGGCCCAGCGCCGTGACTATTGGGGCAGGGTCGAAATCTTATCTTTCACGGCCTGGGCGATTGTCGTGTTCGATGCGAACTGCGCTCCAAGCTGCACGTAGATCTCGCGAGCGCGCTTCGGGTCGGTGGAGCGATAGACATCGGCGAGGGCGAGCTGGGCGGTGGAGGCGGGGACCGTCGCCGTGGGCTTTGCCGCCAGTTCCTGATAGATTCGCGTCGCCTCCGCAGTTTTGCCCACCTTCAGATACTCACCGGCAAGGGCGAACTGCGCAAGGGCCGCGATGTCCCGGTCCGACGTGCGCGAGGCTTCTTCCAGAGTTTTGACCGCGGCGGCCGAGTCGCCCAGAAACGCCTGGCACAACCCGACGTGATAGCGCGCTATGGCCACAGCCTTCGGCTCGGGTGTCGAGGCGAATTTTGTGATCACTTCCTGAAACTGCGCTTGCGCCTTCTTGTATTTTTCCTGCGTGGTGGGGAAAGTCTGCAACCCGGGCATCAATCCGCCCTGGGGCATTTCGCCCACATAAGCGCGGAAGGTCTTGAGGGCTACGCCCAGCGCCTCGCTCGCTTCGGCCTCGCGCCGTACCTGATACGTCTTGAGCCCCACGGCGAGCCCCGCAACAACGATCACAATCCCCGCCGCCGTGGCGATTTCCTTGTAGCGCGTCCTGACGAATTCTTCGAACTCCTCGTACGTCGACTGGAGCTCGTCCTGCTTGAGTTCGTGGCGGCTGATATGTGCCAAAACAGTTTCTCCTGCGCGCGGAATAACTTAAGTATCTTAGCAACCCTGTACGAACCCGTCAATTTGCGCAGTGTCGCAATGCGGACTCGGGATGGAGCTGGAGGTCAAGCGGTGAGTCCCAGAATCTGGCGACACTCTTTGACACACGGGTCGTCTTCGGCCTGATATGCAAACTCCGTCAGCATCCGCTGAACCTGGGCGAAGGGGTTGCTGCTGAGACAATGAAGGGCAACACGGCGTACGCATACGGGCTGGGACGCGTCGCGGAGCATTTGCTCCAGCATTTGTGCGGAGCGCTCCGAGGGTATCGACGCCAGGACCCGAATTGCTTTCTCCACGGCGGCCTGATTGGCGTTGCCCGAATGGAAAATGAACCTCGCCAGTCCGTCGATGGCTGAGGAATCCTTCAGGAACATGAGCTCGTCCAGGGCCATATCCAGACCGGAGCCCTTCAGGTCACACAGCGCCTCGGCGAGGACGGGGGCACAGCCCGGTGCCTGACTCTTCAAAATGGCCGTCAGAGCCGACTGCTGAACCCGGTGGTCGGCATGGCGGAGAGGAGCGCTGAGAAGTTTAGGCAGGTTCGCACCCCCAAGCGCACCCAAAACGAAACACGCATTGCGGACCACGAACCATTTATCGCTCGCCAGCCTCTTTTTGGTGGGTTCCCGGGCCGCAGCCCCCAGTTGAACGAGGAGTCGGACCAAGCGCATGC
This sequence comes from Acidobacteriota bacterium, assembly GCA_016202975.1. Classification (GTDB taxonomy): domain Bacteria; phylum Acidobacteriota; class Terriglobia; order UBA7540; family UBA7540; genus JACQNR01. The sequence continues at coordinate 4,376 of JACQNR010000249.1, read as the reverse complement.
GGTTCGCCGCGGCGGTTTCTTCTTCAAGCAACTGAAAAACCACCTCCGCGCCATTCGCACCGACTAATTTGAGCAAGGACACAACCGTCCTTGCCCAGCCTGCGTTGTCCCGTTCCTCCAGATACCGTTCAACCAGCCGTTGCGTGGTTGCAGGACTGATCAGGTTGCTGAGAGCTTTGCCGCAACACCCCCGTTGGCGATTCTCATCCGACGCCCGGGAACGCTTCAGACCCTGCCCGATGGTTTGAACCAGGTCGAAGTCCTCGTACCGCGCCACGCTTTGGCTGATTGAGTTCAGGCATGCGGCCGCGAGTTGATGGCAAGTCCAGGCCTCGGGCTCCTGGCGCGTGAGCTGGTGGGACACCCACGCCGCCGCCTCCCGAACGAATCCGAGCGTCTGCGGCGCCGCGATGGCTGCCAGCAGTTCGGGCAGACGGGCGATTTCCCCGGCGAGATTCTCCGGGGGCGCCGAAGAAACGCGAGTCAAAAAATGCGTGGCCAGCTGGAGCGCGTCCTGGACCGCCCCCGCGTTTACGGCCTCGTTCAGATACCCGATCAGCCGGCGAAAATCCAGCTCGGTAAAGTACCCGAGATGCATCAGCTCCATGAGCTTTTCTTTGCGCGTCAGCAGATGCCACATCACTTCGCGCCGGATGCGTTCAAATACTTCGGCGGGCAGCCCCGCGTCTCGAATCACGCGCTCGAGCTTCTGAAGGAGACGCTCCGCCGCCTGCGTTGCCTGGATGCAACGCAACAAACCTTGAAGGACTTCGGTCTCGCCAGCCTTACCCCCGGGACTGTTCGCGGTTTGGGCAAGCTTGTCACTCGCCCACCCGGCGGTCTCGTCTTCCGCCAACTCTTTTGCCATGTCGCCGGGAGGAAGCCGGCTTAATTCACCTTGCTTTCCCACGGGCAGAGTGGCAAGCAACGCTTCTGGTGTCAGCGTGGATATCCAGCGGGCCAGGGTATCCATAGTCTGGCGCATATCTTTTGCCGGATCCGTCAGTGCCGCACGCATCGCCTGGCGCGAGAGATGCATAACCTCACTCGGGCTGGCGCTACCCCCGCCGTTCTCGTGCCGTGTGGCCGATTCGGGGCTCGAACCGCCGGCAAGAAATGGTGAATCGAGAATGGCCTGCGCCGTGATGTAGGATTGAACATCGATCTGCAGTTCCGTGTCCTCGGCTTCCTCGCTCGGATTTCGGGCAGGAAGAATGCGGACCCCTTCGATCGGGTTGTGTTCAAGCAGGCGCCGGACGCCCCCGCTCTCTTCAATCACTTTGGGCCGGGTGGATAGAAGCGCGACGGCCCGCTTGAATTCCCTGAAAGAAATCCCCGCAGCAAAAGTCGCCGCTCCGACGCCACGCCGGGAGAATTCCGATGCCAAAGGTCCGGTGGAACCGTCCGCGGTGAGCGTCTGGTTCAAGAGAAGCCGCTGATTGACAAAACCCAGGGTAAATTCGCGAGTCTGTTTCAGTAGCGAGTTGAGCTGATTGAAGGCCTGCTGGAGAATCCTCTCTGCGGCGGGATGATCCACAGAATACATCCCCACGGTGCGCAGGAGGGATTGGAACGAGGTCGCCAGCGACAACCCTTCGCGCTTCAGAGCTGCTTTTTCCATCATCGCCATTGATTCGGCGCTCCAACAGATAGACATCGACAATCCGCACCGCTGGCTTGATAGGGGGATTTGTCCAGGCACGAGGATTTCGCGGGCCGGGGAGGGTAGGCTCGCCTTCGAACGTCTTGCCATCGAGCGCGCCTGGCAGCGCCTTCGCCGAGCCGCGTGCCAACGGCTTGCTGCCCCCCGTCGCCGAGGATTTGAGTAAGCGTGTGGACGCTTTCAAAGGGAAAGAAAACGATCGCATCGCCGCCAACGATTACAACATCGCGGCGATCGCCCGCTTCTTCCGCGGGCTGCCCATGCATACGGTCATTCCACCCAAGTCGTACGGGCCCGCCATGGCGTGCCCTTTCGTTCCACTTAATGCGACGCGCCCACTCACACACATCGCATAACGCGCGATGTGTGCGCCACCCGCCGTTCCTTAGTTTTCAACAACCTCCTCGCTTCGTTCCTTCATTTTTTGTGTTTTCGCGAGTCGACTTTCCCTCCCCCGAAGCTCCCCCCCCGAGGCGCGGTTTCCGGATTGTTAGCCTAGCACACTTGCCCTCGAATGTCTAGCCTTTTGAATCCGCCGGTCGTGTCTCAGTTTCGCTCAGCTTCCCTGGCTGACATGTAGCGCCCACCTTTAGGTGGGCATCCAAAGTGCCTACCTGAAGGTCGGCGCTACATCAAACTGACGCACTTCCAATCCGCCGGTAGGGGGCACGGCCCACGATCCGGAGCATGGCTAGGCGAGGCAGGAGTCTTCAACGAGGATAGCGTGGACGTCTTTGGGGCCGTGGACGCCGCGAATGAGGATCTGCTCGATGTCGGCGGTGCGGCTGGGGCCAGTAATAAAGACCACCGAGCGGCCGACCATGGCTTGGTTGGGGTCGGCGGGTACGGGGAGGCGCTCCAGGACCTCCTCCAGCGTGGCGATCGCCTGGTTGCGGCGGTATAGGGCGATGTGAGTGGGCGGGGCGAGCGAGGCGAGCTGCGCGCCCTCCGTGTGGCTGGTCAGAACCAGACTGCCCGATTCGGCGAGGACGAACTCGACCCCAGTGATCCCGACTTGAGCCGCAAATGCCTTTTCCCTGAATGACTTGGCAGCTGAGGTGCCAAGGGAATCAGTCCTCGGATCTGGCCAGGACTCAGCCTCCACCCCCCAGGCCGCGAGTCTTGCGCGAATCCCTACCGCGGCCAGAATGGGGTTTCGGGAATAAACAACTCCCTTGGCCTGCCGGTCCTCCAAGATCTTTTTGATGATCACGTCGAGCTCGGTCGAGTTCGCCGCCCGATAGGTTGACCCAGCCACTTTTTGAAGCTCCAGCTCGAATTTGTCGATAATATAGTCGGCCTCGATGGGTTGCATAACCCCTGTCATGGGGCCGAAAAGCTCCCCGGGCCGCCTGGCTGGAGGGGGCTCCCCCGGGCGCCGTCCAAGCGCTTTTTGCACGCGACCAAGAAATTCTTCCCGGTTTGACATGGCCTTGAGCCCGCATTTTGTATCATATCTCCCCCGTAATTCCAATGGCAAGCTTGTATGCTGCACAAAACAATGGAAATAAATTGTCTTGAAAAAAATGTGAAAATGGGCATAATAGTGCAACTTTCTGCCCGTTAGGAACATCCGAAAGAGGCGAGCACCGGAAGTTCGCATGGCCCAGGAATAAGCGAAGCAGAGGAATTGACATGGCAACAACAGTAAAGATAAAGAAATCTCCCTACAGGACGATGCTCCTGAAGAAGCGGCAGGAATTGCTGGCCGCCGGACAGCGGCGCCCCGAGGCGCTGGCGATGAGCCTCCAGACCCCGGACGAGGTGGAATTCGCCATCCGTTCCGCCCAGCAGGACCTCAACGCCGCAACCGCGGAGCTCCACTCGCGGACGTTGCGCGAAGTTGAAAGCGCCCTGAAGCGGGTGGCGGGTGGAACCTTCGGTGAGTGCGAAGCTTGTGGCGAGGAAATTTCCGCGAACCGCCTTAAGGCCATTCCCTGGGCTCGATATTGCCTGACCTGCCAGGAACTCCGGTCGAAGAACTAACCACTCTTACTAGGACTTAGCTTGAAATGTGTCCCAGCCTTGAGCGGACGTGTGTCCGCGCGACCGTCTCGGAAATCCCGATGGTGCCGGAGATATCACGTCAGACGGCGGGGGCCGGGGTGTATTCTGTACCTACCGACCGGTCGGTAGCGAAAGCGCGCCTTCCGGTCCTGCCATGCCGCGGCGGCGAGGCGGTCAAGAACTGCTAGGTATTTTCCGGGAGAGGCTCGTCTTCTGCGATTTCCGCAGCCGAGCGGCTGCTGTAGCGTTCGAGGAATCCCTCGATAACTAGTCGCTCTTCCGTTGTGACCCCGTAAAGGTTATAAACCGAGTCGTTCAACTCACCTTCCTCCGAGGCAACCTCATCGCGGAGCCGCGCCAACTCCCGACGCGTGTCATTTTGAATCTGCAAGAGCTTCCTGCAGCCTTCCGGCTTGATGGGTAAGCGCCAAGCCAAAATTTCTTTGAGAGGGAAGGTCTTTCGCCCGCGAGTCCGAATAGCCTCTGCCAGGCATTCCGCGTGTTCCCGGTGTTCGAATTCGAACGGACGCTGCGAGTCGTAGCGGACCTCGAACCCATAAAGTGCCTTTTCCACGGAGACGGATTCGAGGTCTACAGAGATTTGTGCTGAACTTGGGTTTTCTCTCGCGAGCTTGCCGATGGAGTCCAGTTCGTAGCGCGCAAGATCGCGCTCGAAGCTCGTGGGAAAAGAGTCCAGTTTGTCGCG
>JACQNR010000205.1 GCA_016202975.1 Acidobacteriota bacterium | reverse complement strand
CTCGCGGGCATAGCCGATGATCCAGCGGAGACTCAGCGAGGTCTGCCGATTGCGATTCACTTCCACCGGAACTTGATAGTTCGCCCCGCCAACACGGCGAGTCTTCACTTCCAGGACCGGCTTGACGTTATCTACAGCCTTCTTGAAGACCTTGAGCGGATCGTCATTGGCCCGCTCTTTCACGATCTCAAAAGCGTTGTAAACAATCTCCTGCGCTACCGACCTCTTCCCCTGATACATGATGCAGTTCACAAACTTCTGCACCAGCGAATTCGAATAAATCGGATCCGCCTGAACCTCCCGCCTTCCGATAATCCCTTTACGTGGCATAAATCCTTGAAACCTTTATGATGCCTTGGGGCGCTTGGCACCGTACTTCGACCGGCCTTGCCGCCGGTCATTCACTCCGGCCGAGTCGAGCGTCCCTCGAATGACGTGATAGCGGACACCCGGCAGATCCTTTACGCGGCCACCGCGGATCAGCACGATGGAGTGCTCCTGCAGATTGTGGCCGACGCCGGGAATATAAGTCGTGACTTCCATGCTGTTGCTCAGCCGCACGCGAGCCACTTTGCGCAGAGCCGAATTGGGCTTCTTGGGCGTCTGCGTGTAAACCCGGACGCACACGCCGCGCTTTTGCGGACAGCCTTCGAGGGCCGGGCTCGATGTCTTGTAACGAGTCCGCCGTCTACCCATCCGAACCAGCTGATGAAACGTCGGCATTGTGCCTCTTCCTTCGCGCACCTACCCCCCTCGCCCGCCAAACCCCGGGCAAACCGACGGGGCGGGAAGTTGTCCGGTGCAAACCTTACAAATTTAACAGAGAGGCGGGAAAACTGTCAAGCGATGCGGCATCGAAAAAATAAAAATTCTGCGGTTTTTTCTAGTGCAGCTCGATTATTTCCTTTTCCTTGGCCGTTCCCTGTGCTTCGATCTTTCCGATGAACTCATCCGTAAGCTTCTGCATGTCCTCGAGGCCCCGCTTTTCATCATCCTCGGAGATCTTCTTGTCCTTGAAGAGTTTCTTCATTTCATCATTCGAATCCCGTCGGATGTTGCGCACCGCTGTTCTGTGATTCTCCAGGACTTTATGCAGGTGCTTCACCAGTTCTTTGCGCCGCTCTTCGGTCAGTGCGGGAACGGGCACGCGCAAAACCTTGCCGTCATTCATGGGGTTCAGCCCGAGGTCGGAAGAGCGGATGGCTTTGTCGATGGCCCCCAGCAGTGAGGCGTCCCACGGCTGAACGGTCAGCATTGTAGGCTCGGGCACGCCGAGCGTCGCCACCTGATTGAGGGGCGTCGGTGTGCCGTAATAATCCACCCGAATGTTTTCGAGGAGCGCCGTCGAAGCCCGGCCCGTGCGCAAACCGGCGAGCTCGTGGCGAAAGTCTTCGAGCGCTTTCCCCATCCTGATCCGAGCTTGCGCAACCGTCTCCTTAATCATCGAAGCCGCCTCCACGCAGGAAGCTCAACGTGCCACACGCGACCCGATTTTCTCGCCCAGCACGACACGTTTCAAGTTGCCCGCGACATTCAGATTGAAAACAATAATGGGCATATTGTTATCCATACACATGGAAATCGCCGTCGTATCCATCACGCCCAGGCCGCGCGAAAGTACATCCAGGTAAGAGATCTGATCGTAGCGCTTGGCGCCAGGGACCTTCTTGGGGTCCGCATCATAAACACCATCCACTTTCGTCGCCTTCAAGACCACATCCGCCTTGATTTCCATGGCGCGCAGCGCGGCCGCCGTATCGGTCGAAAAGTAAGGATTCCCCGTCCCCCCGGCCAGCACCACGACGCGGCCTTTCTCGAGGTGACGCGTAACGCGACGGCGGATAAAGGGCTCCGCAATCTCGCGCATTTCGATGGCGGTGACGACGCGCGTGGGCGAGCCCGACTTCTCAATGGCATCCTGAAGCGCCAGCGCGTTGATGACCGTCGCCAGCATGCCCATATGATCCGCCACCACACGGTCAATTCCGTCCGCGGAGGCGGCAACGCCGCGGATAAAGTTGCCCCCGCCGACGACCACCGCCGTTTGTACGCCGAGCTGCTGAACTTCGTGGATCTCGCTGGCGATCCGGTGGGCGACGGTGGGATCCACGCCGAAACCCTGGGCGCCCATCAAGGCTTCGCCGCTAAGCTTGAGAAGAATTCGCTGGAATGCCGGCTGGCTCATGAGTGTTTCGGGCGATCCGAGCGGTGCCGCTTACCTGGAAACGGGCGCCTCCGCCGTAGGCTTCGCCGCCTCGCCGACCTTAAACCGGGAGAATCGGCTGACGGTGATGTTTTCTCCAAATTTGGCGATATTGGAGGCGATCAGCTCTCGAATCGTCTGGCTCCCTGCCAGGTCCTTGATGAAGTGCTGCTCGTATAGACACTTATCTTCATAGAACTTCTCAAGTTTCCCCTCCACGATGCGGTCAATCACGCTCTCGGGTTTACCGGTCCCCTCAACCAGGGACCGCTGATCCGCCCGCTCACGCTCCAGGATTTCCGGAGAAACATCTTCCTTACGGACGAAGCGCGGGTCCGTGGCGCAGATTTGCATGGCGAGGTCGTGAACGAGCTGCTGGAACTCCTCGTTGCGCGCGACAAAATCCGACTCACAGTTCACCTCGACGAGCACACCAATCTTTCCCCCCGCGTGGAGGTAGCAACCGACACTGCCCTCGGAAGTGGTGCGGCCGGCCTTTTTCGCCGCCGTAGCCTGCCCGCGCTTGCGCAGAGCGGTGAAGGCCTTTTCCAGGTCCCCTTCCACTTCCTCGAGCGCCTTCTTGCACTCCATCATGGGAGCGCCGCTGATGTCACGCAGCTTCTTGACCAAATCGGCTGTTACACTCATGCTTTCCCAAAACCTCCAAACACGAAAAAGGTAGGCTCCGATTCTCCGGTTCGCCTACCTGCTGACCGAATCCTGCTGATTCCCAATCAGGACGCGAAGTCCTCGGGAGACCCCTCGTGCCGGTCACCCTTGCGCCGGGTCTTCGGGATGCGAACGCGCCCGTCGGCCGCAGCCTCGGCTTCCTCGACCGAAACGGGCTCCTCAACGGTGTCCACGCCGTCGGCCGCGGGCTGATTCGCCCCGAGCGCAGCCGCCTCGCGGGCCGCTTCCAGCCTCTCAGCTTCTCTTTCAGCCGCCAGCTTTTCTTCCTCGAGTTGTTTCTGCTCCGCGGCCTGCTTCCCTTCCAGCACCGCATCGGCGATCCGCGACGTGAATAGCCGAATGGCGCGCAGGGCATCATCATTGCCGGGAATCACGTAGTCGACCGGATCCGGGTCGCAGTTTGTATCGACAATCGCGACCACGGGAATTCCCAGCTTGGAGGCTTCCTTGACCGCGATCTCCTCTTTGCTCGAATCCACCACGAACATCGCATCAGGCAGTCCTGGCATATCCTTGATGCCGGCCAGGTTCTGGTCAAGGTGCAGGCGTTCACGTTCCAAACGCTGAACTTCTTTCTTGGTCAGCAGTTCGTAACGGCCGTCCCGGCTCATCTCCTCGATCTCTTTGAGGCGTTGGATGGATTTCTGGATCGTCGCATAATTCGTCAGCAGGCCGCCCAGCCAGCGGTGATTGACGTAGTACATTCCGCAGCGGGCCGCTTCTTCGGCGATCGCTTCCTGCGCCTGGCGCTTGGTACCCACAAAGAGGATCGTCTTTCCTTCGGCGGCGAGGTCCGCCACATACTTCGCGGCCTCCTTGAACTGCTTCAGCGTCTTCTGGAGGTCGATGATGTAAATGCCGTTGCGCTCTCCGTAGATGAATTCCTTCATCTTGGGATTCCAGCGGCGCGTCTGGTGGCCGAAGTGTACCCCTGCCTCCAGAAATTCCTTCATGGTGATATTCGACAAAATGCCTCCTTAGTACAGTGGACAGTGACGAGTGAATAGTGACCTGCCGGGGCCACTAATCCTGCGTGTAAGTGGCTAATCACTATCCACTAGCCACTTAACACTGCCCTTACCGCTTCGAGAACTGGAAGCGCTTCCGGGCGCCCTTCTGCCCGTACTTCTTCCGTTCCTTCGCACGAGGGTCGCGGGTAAGATATCCGCCTTTGCGCAAGCGCGGCCGCAGTTCGGGATTGAAAATGACCAGTGCCCTGGCGATCCCCAGACGTGCGGCGCCCGCCTGACCGTGAATTCCTCCTCCGCGCGTCGTGATATGAATATCGAATTTGCCCGACTGCTCAGTCTCGACCAGGGGCTGCTGGACTTCCATGCGCATCGCCTCCGAAGGAAAGAAGTTCTCCGCCGGACGGCCATTCACTTGAACCTTGCCTTCGCCCGGCCTGAGAATCACCCTGGCGACCGAGGTCTTGCGGCGCCCCGTGGCGCGAAAAAGGACAGAATCAGTCACAGCTGCTCCTTCAGTAGATTTTCCAAACCGGAAAATGGACTAGGGCTTGGGGGAGAGCGGCGCCGGTTTCTGCGCCTGATGGGGATGAGCCGCGCCGGCATAAACCTTGATACGTTTCGCCAGACGGTCTCCCATGCGAGTTTTCGGCAGCATGCCCACGATCGCATCACGGACCAGACGGTCCGGCCGGGTCTCCATGTAACGGCGCGCCGTAATCTCTTTCAAACCACCCGGATACCCGGTGAAATGCCGGTACATTTTGTCTTCCAGCTTGTTCCCGGTCAGACGGATTTTCTCCGCATTGATCACAATAACGCCGTCGCGATGGTCGGCGTGCGGCGTGTAGTCCGGACTGTTCTTCCCCATCAGCACTACCGCGGCCTGCGAAGCAAGCCGCCCCAGAACCCAACCCTCGGCGTCGAAAACGCACCAATTAATCTTTCCCCGGCGCGTTTTTGCAAAGTAAGTCCCCACTCCACTCTCCGTTCAAACAGTTAGAATGCAAAATTCCATTCTGCGCGGAGAAGCGTTTTTTTGTCAACAGCTTTCGGCCTGATGCGGCACTGTCCTCATCGCCGCCAACTCTTTTCAGCGATTTCAGAGATAAGGATGACGTCGTTGCTGCACCGCGAATCTACTCAAATCGCAGCGTCCGGACGTATTCCGCGAGAGCCTCTTCCCATCGCCGCGGCGGCGAAAACCCGGCCTGCGTGAGAGCCGCCATGGCCATCACCGCGTATCTCAGGCGCGGCGTGCGCCGGCCCATCTCTGCGTCGGGTTTCCCGGTGATCCCCTTGGGATCGAGCCCCGCATATTCCGCCGCCTTCACGGCGAGCTCGTATCGGCTGCACGCGCCGTCGTTCGATAGGTGGTATAGGCCGTATTTCCGGGCCTCAATCACCTCCATGATCTTCGCCGCCGCATCGAGTGTGTAAGTCGCGGACCCGATCTGGTCACTCGCCACCGGGTAGCTCTCTCCGGCCGCCAGTTTCTTCAGTCCCTTCTCGATAAAGTTCGTCTTCCCCGGCCCGAATAGAACCGAAACGCGAAAAATCCAATGCGCGGGGAGCGTCTTGACAATCTGCTCGCCACGCAGCTTGGTACGTCCGTAAACCGTGGGCGGAATCGTCGCGTCACTTTCGGTGTAGGGCTCGGTCTTCTTTCCGTCAAAGACGGCATCGGTGGAAATGTACGCCAGGCTAGCCCCGACTTCGCGTGCCGCATCTACGACATTGCGGGTGCCGTGGTAATTAACCAGAAACGCCTCGGCCGGGTCGCTTTCGCAAATGTCGAGATCGGGAATGCCGGCTGGATGAACCACCAAGTCGGGCTTGATGCTGCCGATTGCCGCGCGGACCTGTTCCGTGCTGGTTATGTCCGCATCACTTCGGGTCAACCGAAAAACTTCGTGGCGCTTCCCCATAACCATTACCAGGCCGTGACCCAGTAAACCCGCCGCACCTGTGATGACTATTTTCATAATCTCCGGGATATCGTTCATGCGCGCGCGAGCAATTGCTCAATGCCAGGCCGAACGCTTACGTGTGTGTACTCGTAATTGTTGATCGAGAACACCCGCATATCCGGTGGGAACGCACCCAGTTTTTCATCTCCGGCGCGGGAGAGCAGCAAGAAGCGGCTGATCTGGTAATCCTCATCCCAGGCTGAGAAGAGTCGCTCGATTTCAGGTTTCGGCAAACCGAACTGGGCGAGGTGAAGAGGCAGGTCAAACCCACCGGTGAGTTCGAGATACTTTTTCACCACTGCGGCGAGGTCCATCATTCACGCCGTTCAAGGACAGCAGGTCGTTCTGCGCCCACCGTCATCCGAGTTTTGCAGCGCTTCGAGGATTTCCGCGTCGTCCGGTTGCTGGCCAAGCTGATAGACCTTGGCCCAGGCGATCTTGCCTTCCATGTCCACAATGAAAATGGCGCGCTCATTGACGCCGAGGTGCGGAGCCTGGGCGGACGGAAAGATCCCATACGCTTTGGCCACCTCTCCGTGCGGCCACTTGTCGGAAAGCAACGGATAGCTCAGCCCGCCGAGCGATTTCTGGAAAGCCACGTGGCAAGGAACGGAATCCGTTGAAATCCCGGCGACCACGGCATTCAAGCTTGAAAACTTTGCCAGAGCAGTTTCAAAAGCAGGCATCTCAATAGAACAGACAGGGGAAAAATCGAGCGGATAAAAGGCAAGAACAACGTTCTTTCCCCGGTAACTTGAGAGCCGAAACTCTCCAAACTTGTCCCCGGTCGTGGAAGGGAGTTTGAAATCCGGGGCGACATCGCCAACTTGAAGAGCCATGGAGAATCTCCTATTTCGTTAGTCCACAAGGCGAGCGTTGGATCCCGAGCTCGCTGCCTCGAGATTTCACCATCAACGTTCGCTGCTGCTCTGCTTGAACCCGAAAAATAATAGGCGCGAATTGCAGTTTTGTAAACCAGCACGGGATCCGTACTCAAGGGCGGGTTGGCGCCGTGCGGCGCGAAACTCAAACCTACCACCCGGACGAGGGGAGAAGCGTCTCCGATTGAGAGGGAATGAGGACGGACAAGTCCTGCGGAGGGCCTTACGCTTTATCG
>JACQNR010000204.1 GCA_016202975.1 Acidobacteriota bacterium | reverse complement strand
TGCTTACGGTTCGGAACACCGAACGAGACAAGGTCGAAGCCCTCGACGCCGGAGCCGACGACTATGTGACCAAGCCTTTCAGCACACCGGAGCTCCAGGCGCGCATTCGTGCCGCTCTGCACCGCGCTCCCTGCGCTGAATCAGCACCGCAGCAGATCCGCCTTGGACGTGCCGAGATTGACTTCCCGTCCCGTCAGGTTCGGCTTCCGGGGCGGGAATTTCGTTTGACGCCCAATGAATTCGATCTCCTCCGCTACCTCGCGACCCACCCCAACCGGCCAGTCTCTCATCGGGAACTGCTCCAGGCGGTGTGGGGGCCGGACTATGGTGACGAGGTCGAGTATCTGCGGGTTTTTATTAACCAGCTCCGCAAGAAGATCGAATCGAACCCGCCCAATCCCGAGTTCATTCTGACCGAACCGTGGCTCGGATACCGATTCGCGCTCCCCCCCCAAGACTGACAAATTCCTTAGCAACTCATTATGCCTTCTTTACGAGCCGTTGCTAGGCTCAAGAGAGGATGTCGTCCAGCGGCAAAGACCGATTGCCCGCAAACACGCCTCCGGCTCGAAGTGCTTGGTTGTGGGAAGTCCCCGACGTCCCGGGCCAATTCCCCGACCGCGGCGTGCCTGCGCAGGTTGTGTACACCAACCATGCCGCGACGGTTGGGGCGCTTCATTGGGTGGCCCGGCTGGGAATCAGCTTGGGCATGCGGTCCGTTGTTTTGATGTTCTATGCTGTGCCGGGAGCTCTCCCCCTCGACTGGCAATCAGTTCCCAAAGGCTTTCTGGAAAATAGAATCCGGGCGCTGAAGGAGGCCACGGCGACAGAATTCTCGGTGCGGGTTTATCTCTGCCGCCATTCGCGCCAGATCTTGCGGAAAGTCCTGGGTCCGGACTCGCTGGTGGTGGTAGGAGGGAAGCGTCGCTGGTGGCCTACCGACGAACAACGGCTGGCTGAGATACACAAGAAAGACGGGCACCAGGTCTTTCTGGTGAACTCGACCTGACACCCGCTCCGGCAAGAGGGTCGAGTCCTATCCTCTCCGAGTACAAAATATGACCAACACATTGACGACCGAAACCAAGCAGACATCGCGATTACCCCGAGTTCTGGTGGCGACAACGGCCGTGCTGGCGTTCATTTCCTTCTGGCGAGCCGCTGCCGTCGTCCTGAACGACATGGGTTCATTGGCGTTTTACGCCGGACCATCGCGGAACATTTTGTCGGCAAGGTTGCTCCCTGGTTCATCCTGGCGATCATGGTCCTCGCCGACGCAGTCCGTGCGATCTATATCGAGAGCTGCAGCATGTTCGTGCGGGGCGGCGTCTACCGCGTGGTCAAGGAAGCGATGGGCGGAACTCTTGCCAAGGTCACCGTTTCCGCGCTGATGTTCGACTACATCCTCACGGGGCCAATCAGTGGTGTTTCGGCAGGTCTTTACCTTGTGGGTCTTGCCAACGAGTGCCTGAGCTATGTGCACTCCACTTTCGCTTTACCCGTCAATGCCACCGCCGCATTGTTCGCGATTCTGGTCACTCTCTATTTCTGGTGGCAAAACATCAAGGGCATCCCTGAGTCCAGTGAAAAGGCCCTGCGCATCATGTACGTGACATCCGTCATGGTGGTCTTGCTGGTTGGCTGGTGCGGCTACACGCTTTGGGTGCGTGGTGCACACCTGCCCCCCTGGCCGGCCCCCGGCAATATCGTGTTTTCGGCCGACGCGCTCGGTTGGCTCCGCCTTACCAACCTTCCCTACAGTCTGGGCCTGATCGGCATTTTGGTCGGGCTGGGGCATTCGGTGCTGGCCATGAGCGGCGAGGAGACCATGGCGCAGGTCTATCGCGAGATTGAGCATCCGAAGCTGCGGAACCTGGAAAAAGCAGGTCTGGTCATTTTCCTGTACAGCCTGACCTTCACGGCGGGTGTGGCTTTTTTCGCGGTGATGATCGTTCCCGACAGCGTGTGCCATCAATTCTTCGACAACCCTATCGGCGGGCTTGCCATGTATCTGAAGGGCCCTCTCTCTCTCCGCCTGGCATTCCGGGCCTTCGTCGTCGTGGTCGGAGGCTTAATGCTCGCCGGCGCGGTCAATACATCCGTGGTGGGATCGAATGGGGTCCTGAACCGGGTTTCGGAGGATGGCATCCTGCCGGGTTGGTTCCGCCACCCCCATCGGCGTTTCGGGACTTCTCATCGCACTCTCAACCTTGTCGTCGGGCTGCAGATTCTCACCATCATCCTCAGTCGCGGGAACATTTTCCTGCTGGGTGAAGCGTACGCGTTTGGCGTGATGTGGAGCTCCGCGATGAAGGGCCTGGCCGTCCTGGTCCTCCGTTACAAACAGCCCGGTAAGCGCGAATTCCGCGTCCCGCTGAACCTCAGGTTGGGCGGCGTGGAAATTCCACTGGGGTTGATCCTGATCACTGCAACTCTCTTTGCACTTTCCACCATCAACCTGTTTACAAAGCAGGTCGCGACGTACGCCGGCGTTACTTTCATGCTGATCTTCTTCACTCTCTTCGCCGTTTCTGAACGGGTGACTCGCAAAAGTGGCGGGGCGCACGCGCAGCTTGATCAATTCAATCTAGAGCCAGGCGAGGAGCTGGCCCCCAAAACTCTGGGAGTTCGGCCGGGGAACGTTCTCGTGCCGGTTCGCGACTACAATGCTCTCTACTATCTCGCCAGCGTCTTAGATCGAGTCAACACGCAAAAGCAGGATATTGTCGTCCTGCACCTGCGACTACTGACGCGCGCGGCCTCCGGCGAACATGAGCTGGTTCATGAGCAACTCTTCAGTTTCAAGGAGCAGGAGCTGTTTACTCGCGCCTTGGCGATATCAGAGGCGCATGGCAAGACCATTCACCTGGCTGTGGCTCCTGCCAGCGAAAAGTGGGATGGCATTCTTCGCACCGCACAAGGCCTGGAATCCTCCAGCGTCGTCCTGGGTCTTTCATCCTGGCGGCCTCCTATCGAAGAAGCGCGGGTCGCCGGTTTGGCTTGGGAGTTTTTGCCCGATCCCAAGCCGCAATTGACCCTCAGCATCTATACTCCGAGCGGCCAGGAACATGTTTTTTATCTCGGCCCACATGCCCCGCGGCTCACCGCAAAGGAAATCGATCTTCTTCATGGCATCTGGCTGGAACTGAGCAGCGAACTCGCGCCGGAAGAAGTCCATCATCATGATGTGGCACATCTGGCTTTCCATTTGTTAAGGAACGAAATGCGGAGTGGTGGGCGGGACAGAGTCCTGCGTGCGCTTCGCCAGCACATCCAGGATATTCGGGACCTGCGCCCTTCACACCGGTGAGGGATTATCTTGCCTGGCCGGTGTTTCGAGAAAGTGTTGTCCTCAGAGGCTGTTGCCGCACGCCGGCGAACCAAAGTCTGCCCACTTTTCGGGCTGCCTCTTTGCTTGTCGAATCTGGTGCGGAGGTCCGGAATCGAACCGGCACGTTCCGTGAGGGACAAGGTGTTTTAAGTTCCTTACTAATATCTGTAAGTATATGTATCAACACTGCTTAAGATTAAGAACCTCGAAATTGTGTATGTCTGGGAAAACATTCGGCAATTTGAAAGTGATTCCGCGCGGTCGTTTTGATATCTAGCCCCATGCCAATATCCCGCCGGCGTAATGTACCCAATAACGCTAATTTGAGTTTTGGTCTTCATGCAGCAAGCCACTCGAAGCCCGCTCCGTCATCGATGCCGGATATCTCCAACGCGGGCGTTTGCTTAAAGACGAAGTTGTGCTATCGCGCAAGCCACACATACTTCGCCCGGACCCCGGGGTCCTTCTCGATGCTAAGCCCTGTCGAGACAACCTCCATATGCCGCCACGCGTGGCGCTGATCCCTGTCGCCGGGCGCGGGCCCGAATAGATAGCTACGAAAGCATGACCATCCGAGCGGTCGATTGTAACCAGACGCTCCAGCCCAGGCACAAGCGGACCACCGGGGTCTGGGCGAAGTCCAAGCGTGCGGCGGCTGGCAGCCGCGGATAGCACCGACATCGTGCAAATAACAACGTAAGTAGTCGTGGCGACTATTGATAATGTTGAAGTCATAACCCTCATAGCATTTCAATGATTCGCCTCATGGCCAAGATGTTTGTCGAAGAATTTGACCATGATGTTGTAGACTTCATGGGATTCGGGCAGTCTTGTGTCGTACATGAAAGCATGACCTAGGCCATCCCAAAGGTAGAGTTCCGCATCGACGCCTGCTTTGATCAACTGCAAGTGACTGTGGATGGCGCCACTCATCATGCCATCTCTTGTTGAGTTGATGAAGAGTGTCGATGGGAACTTCGCCAGCACCGCAGTTGAGGACATTGGGTTTACCAGAGGATCGCGAGGGTTCGCTTGGGAAGCACAGAGTCCTAATGCTCGAATGGCAGGGTTCTTACTCGACATTCTCGGCTCTGTCGGTGCGGCTCCTCCGGACAACACCGAAGCCACATAGGATGAGTCACCTCCCCCCCACCCGAAACACAAAATTCCCACAGCCCCTGGGCGCGGTAGGTTATGGACTTGGAACCATGCCAGCGACTGGGCTGTAAGGTAGCCACCAGCCGAACAACCATAAATGCCAATATTTTCCGGCCTGTAGCGTTTCAACAGTTCCGCATAGACCGCAGCTACATCTTCGCTCGCCGCCGGAAATCTGTGTTCGGGCGCCATACGATAATCAACTGTAATGACTTTGAGTCCTCCCACGCTGGCGATGGGGATGGACATGACTTGTCCTTCGTAGCGAGCACCAAAAATCATGCCACCACCATGAAGATTAATGAGCACGCGATTTTCGTTCTGTGCCGAAACGCCGTCCCGTGGCATCACGACATCTGTCTGAACCCCACCGAAGACCTCTGGAGTGACGGTCACGGGATAGATTTTTGTCATCTCTTGCGCTATTTTCTTTCTCTCCTCATCCGAGCTTTTACGCCATCTCAATATGAACTCCGTAAGACCTTCTGGAGTCGACAGATATGTAGTCGACAGCCCTTCAGCGAAAGATGCCTTCGCCTTCATGGAGGACGATTCTTCGATGAAGACCTTCTTGGCTTCCTCGCTCGCTAGAGAAGAGAAAGGGATTTCGAATGCGGCAGCGTGGACTGTGCCGTCCTTGTCTATCGTCGACCTCGTAGACTCAGATTCCGCTAACGCATTCGTTGTATCACTTAACCCGCCGACTGCCAAAACCAGAAGAAATAACGCTGCTCCCTTATCCATACGCCCTCCTCATTCAGAATTTCCGTTTTCAGTTTTTGCCCGACCGGTAGTGTAGGCCGGAGCGCCGCTAAATTCAAATTCCAGCCGAACTCCAAGTGCTGAGTGCTACCACGGACCGGGGGACGGGTCAGTTTTACCTCTCGGGGGATTCCTCAAGATCGAAGTTGCCGTTTTTCCGATCTGTCCTCCGGCATTTTTCCCTTCCGCTGCCTCCCACGTCGATGAAATCTTCTGAGGTTTTCGGCTCGGCGCCGCGTCTTTTGGAAATACGGAGAGCGCTGAAGATACCTGTGATATTACTTGACATTGTTACAACGGCGCAGTACAAGAAGCGGGGCGCCGAACCTGTTGTCGCAGGCGCGGCGCCACTGACCACGAAACCCGACAGGAGGTTTCTATGGCTTCCCCCGGTGTACCCCGGTCCCTCGCAGACCAGCTACCGCAACACCCCCCGATTTCGCCACACGACCATCCGCTCGCCGAATTTCTGCGGGCGCTTGAAGATGACAGCCTTGAATCTTAATTAGGGATTTGCATTTCACGTTTAGCTGCTGAGATGCGTTCACCGAATCGATTCCTTTCGTTATTTCATGGGAACACGACTGTCAGAGAGTGCTTCGCCGGAACTGTGGTTGCCTTGCCACTGCCCGGAAGTGCGACTTGGAGGTTGCCGTCCGGCAGTTTCCCCGCAATGTTCACCGTAATCTCGGCCGCCGTTGGCGAGGACTGCTTGATTCGGACCGACAACTTTGAGTCCCCTTCCGTCGGCAGGATCAGATCGTTGAGAGCAAGGCCCTTTCCGTACAGTGCCTTAGGAACATGCGGCGCGACCCGCACTTGCCCTTGGATAGCGTCATAGTTGAGGCCAAATAGATGCTCGATGACCCCGCTTATATAGCCCCAGGCCGAGAATCCATAACGCTGGGCTGCTTGACCTTCGCTGGACAAGGAATAAATCTCCCAGTAATTCCCATGAAGGAGCTTCACCATGGACCAGTTAAGCTCTGCCGCCAGATCGTGCCGACCGGATTCTTCAAGCCCTTTGATGATGGGCATGTTGGTTAGAACCCAAATCATATCCGAAGACTTTCCGCGAGGCATATCTTCCGTCATTGCTATATTGGGGATCGGTGTTTTCCCCCAATTGAACTCTGCTGGATCGGTCAGGCGCCGTATCAGGCGCTGCTGCCGGCTTTCCGGCGCGATCCCCAGCCGTAGGGGATAAAACGTTGCCGCGGTGCGATACCGGAGCGTCTGCTTTGCCTTGAGATCATAGTCATAGTAAACGCCATCGTTCTCATCCCATAACGCCGTGTTGATCGCCGCCTTCAGCTCGTTGAACTCCCGCCGGTATCGATCAGCCTCATCGTTCTTTCCAAGATCCGCCGCCAAGTCGGCTGTCAACGATGCAGCCACTGCAACGCCTACGTTTAGGCTCACTGGCACACGTGATTGGATATAGGAAAACCCATCAAAATCTTTGCTACTCGGCGGAAAACCCACGGCTTCTTCCCATGTTCCGGTGACAAGACCTGTTCCCGTGTCGCGTTTGATCGGAGACAGGTACCAATCGAGAAACTTCCGCATGGTCTCATAAATCTCGGCGCGCAAAGCGGCGTCCTGGCTATGGTGGGCTATAGCGTAAGCAGACTCGAAGAAGTACATGGGCTCCTGGTTGACATCGCCTACCTGCCCGCTCACAGCTTCCCAAGGATAGCCGCTGAGTCGCCCATCAGGATTGAGTGACTGGACTTCGTGAAAACCTCGCATGACATTCTCAGCGAAGGCTTGATTGACCCAGGCGGCCCCGGCGGCGTTGAGGGCGGTATCCACATGCCACCAGTAATCTCCGTATTTCTTGTCGCCTGCCGCCTTCATAAACGGAAAGGGAAAACCATAGGCCGGGACATCAACGACCAGCCCTTCGTCCAGCACCTTGAAGGCGTCGGCAAACCCGGCCTGCGACAGACCCGGTATGGAGACCCTGGGGACAATTCGCGAGCTCGCCACATCGGGTCGCACCGGCCCGGGCTCCGCTGGACCCGTCTCGATCCGTATGGAGTCGATCCAGAGATCACCGCGGATAACATTTTCCGAAACGCCCAGTGCAACTTGATCGACCGTGCCGCTCCACTGCCGGTCGAAGAAGCAGGTGATTTCCTGCCATTGTTTCAGGTCAGGCTTCAGATTGCAGCGTTTCGAGGACCAACTGTCCTTCGCCATCTCCTTGGATCGCCATTTGAAATCGAGGTTCGTAGTCGGCGACAGATTCAGCAGCCGCACCTTGACCTGGAGCTGTCTACCTGATTGAGCCAACGCCTCGATTGCCAGATCACGAGGCGATACAATATCAACACTTGAGGGACCCGCTATACTCAAGCCACCGGTATTCGAAGGACCCGTCAGGTTCGCCTTTTCCCCCGCAGACAAACGCTTAAAAACATTGTAGTCGCCGTAAATCTGGTAGTTGACGCTCGTCAGCTTCTCAGGATCCCTTTCCTTCGGATTGAGCGTCAGCCACAACGAACCGCCCATCACGGCGCCGGTCATCCGCTCGGGGACGCTCCAACCTTCTCGGTCATTGTTCGCATCAAACTCCCAGTTTTGCTTGGCACCCGCTCCGCTGGCGGAATGTATAATCAATAGCCCTAATACAAAGGCACCTACACAGTTCGCGCTCAACTTTTTGTTGTTCACAAAGGTTCTCCTCAATGAATTCTCGTACAATCGTCACTTATTCTCGTCATATCGATAATGTTCTGGATCGAGGCTTCGCGGCTCGCTGAGTTACCAGCGAAACAGCGGTCCGATACGGCAACACTTTGGCCTTATTATGGCGTTCCGCTTTGTAGCGAATTTATTGAGGGCTTTTCTACTCCACATTACTTCTTCACCTTATAGAGCCCCGTCATTATAAATCCCATCCTCGTAAGCCTGTGGCACGCGTGACGCTTTCGGAACGCGAACTCCTGAACTCTCGCCCAAAATGGCAACGAAGAGCCACCGACTGTCCCGCGGCACTTTCCAGGCCGTTGTCGTTCTTGACACTCTCGACTCCTATCCACCCGGCACATGGTGAGATCAACGAACCGTCATTGGAAGTTCGCGGTAAACGAAGGACGCATGGGCACACGACGTTTTTTCGCCGTGCCAGGGAGCGTGATCAGAAGGGTCCCTATGGGAAGCTGGCCGCTAATATTGACTCGGATGGTCGCTGTCGTTGCCGAAGCTGGATTAACCTCCAACGACAGGCGCGTACCTTTTCCCGTCGGCAAAATCAGATCATCTAGCCTCAGACTCTTGCCGTAAAGCGCCTTCGGCACATGAGGACTAATGCTCAACGTATTCTTGATGGCATCAAAGTCCACCCCAAATAAATTTTCGACAACCGCCTGAATGTATTGAGCGGCCGACCACCCGTAACGTTTCGCACCCCCACCTTCACCTGTGGTGGACGAGGGGATGAGGTACTCGCGGAAGTTCCCGAACTCCTGGATTGTGGCCCAATTTAGGTCCGCAGCCAGATCGGGGCGTCCTGAATCCTTAAGCCCAGCGATGATCTGCAAATTGAGCAGCGTCCAAACGGAGCCGCTCCAAGCTCCATCGGGACGATAGCCGGTTTGCGTCATCGCCAAGCTTGTCACCGGCAGCTTGCCCCAATTGAACTGTGTGGGATCAAGCAGCCTTTTCAATAGCCGATCGCGTTGCGAAGCTGATGCGATGCCAAGTCGTAATGGGTCGAAGGTGGAAGCGACAAGGCGACGTCGCACGTGCCCTTCGCGCAAATCGTAGTTGTAGTACGCGCCGTCTTGCTCATCCCAGAGATATGTGTTGATGGCGCGCGACAACTCCTCGAATGTCTTCTGATATTTGCTGGACTCCTCGGCTTTTCCCAAGCTGGCAGCCAGCTCGGCTGTACGCTTTGCTCCTACCGCGACAACGACATTGGTGTCCACCGCGGCCACCGACTGGGCCGACATCCCAAAATAATCCTGTTCGTTAGAGCTAAAGGTCTCCTCTCCAATGGCCGAAATAAGCCCGGTGCGACTGTCTCGCTTGACTGGAGACAACCACCAGTCGAGATACTTCCGCATGGACTCGTAGATTTCGCCGCGAAGCACCAAATCGTTCGTGCGGCGCGCCACATCGTAGGCCACTTCGAAAAAGACCGGCAGCATGCTTACGTCCGCAACTTGTCCACGCATGGCCGTATACCCATGCGCCGCGATGCGGCCGTCGGGACTCGCCGCCTGGACATCTCGGAAACCGCGCATGACATCTTCAGCGAATTGTTGGTTTACCCATTTGGCGCCCGTTACGGTCAAGTTGCTGTCGGGCTCATACCAATTCTTGCCGTACCCCTCGCCATATCCGCCGGCAGCCATGACGGGATAAGTGAATCCTTGTATCGGCACATCCACCAACAGGCATTCATCCAACACTTTGAAAGCATCAGCGAAGCCTGCTTGCGATATTCCCGGCATGGTCACTTTCGGGACAACGTGTGTGCTGGCGACATCCGGCCTCACAGGAATAGGTTCCGCGGGGCCATCGCCGATCTCAACAGAGTCGATCCAGAAATCGCCGCGGATGTATGTTCGAAAAATGCCTAGGGCAATTTGGTCGATCTTTCCCCGCCACTGCGGATCGACATGACAGGAGATCTCTTGCCATGCTTTCAGGTCCGGCTTCACACCGCACCGCCGCGACCCTGAAAAGCCTTCGGCCTGTTCCTTCGTCCGCCATAGCAGGAAAAATTCTGTAACCGGCGATAGATTTAGAACCCGCAGCCATACCTGGATAGACTGTTCGCCAGACACGGGAATATTTAAATTAGATGGCGACAGTATCTTAGTCGTGGTAGGCACAGTGTTCATTGACTCCGGCGTATAATCGGGGTCACCGGGATGCCAATCACCAAAGACCTGATATTTCGTCGTAGATACCTTCGCGGGATCTTTTTCCTTGGTAGCCAAGGTCAACCATAAGGATCCACCCATCACTACGCCACGATTATCTGGTGGAACGCGCCATCCTTCGTGATCGCCCGTTTTATTGAAATCCCAGCGGTGCGCAGTCTCGGCATGGCCGATTGCCGTCATGAAGAGAAGCGCGAGCGCTGAGATCAGCATCCCAACGGAAGCAATTTTTCCCGCTTGGGTCTGTCGCAAATTCCAATCTTCCGACATGCTCGTCCCCCTTATCTGGCCGGTGACACAGGGGCGTATCGATTGCGGATGAGCGCGGACGTGGTCGCTCGCGGGAATGATGGCAATGCAACCGCGCCTGCCGATCACCACTCGCTTCCGCGTTCGACTGGAGTTGTACGATGGCATTTCAGAGTCCTGCGCACAATCGTATCCTGTTTGTTGCCGCAAACAGTGCGTGACCTCGAGCGAATGAAGCGTCAGACGCGCGCCGATGGGCAATCGGCTCTCCACGAGAGAGCCCGGGCGGCGATGGACGCTGTGCGCTGCGTTTCTGCCGACGCAGGAACTGCCAAATCCTAGAAGCCATTTGGCTCTGTTGACATCCTCAGGAATAGGTGGCGATGCCTCAAGCGGTAAAGGTTGAAACTCAGTCCGAGCAACAGGGCTTGGCGCATCTGCATGCGCAGGGAGCGACCGGGCGCGCGCGC
>JACQNR010000206.1 GCA_016202975.1 Acidobacteriota bacterium | reverse complement strand
GCCTTGGTCCCCCCCCACCAAGGCAGCCATCTCTCTCCTCCTCCTCTCACTCAAACACTTCAACCCCACAGGGGGGATACGATGTACCAAGGCTGTTCCAACGCCGAGTGTCTCTTGACAAACGGTCATTACTGGAGTATCTAGTCCAGTAGTATGATGTTTACGAGGTCCGCGGAGTACGGCATTCGCGCCATGACTTATTTGGCCATGCAGAAGGGCGGCAAGCTCTCCGGGGCGCGGGAAATCTCGTCGGCGGAAAAGATCCCGATGCCATTTCTGTGGAAGATTCTCCGCCTGTTGACGCAATCGAAGCTGATCCGGTCATTCAAGGGAATCCGGGGTGGGTATGAACTGGCGCAACCAGCGGATAAGATTACCCTCAACGATGTTTTCCTTGCTACGGACCGAAGAAAGTTTCGGGAGAGTTGTGTTCTCGGGCTGCCGGAATGCGACAACCAGAGTCCATGTCCGCTCCATGAACAGTGGAAGCAAATTCGCATGGAAATGACCCATATGCTGGACCATACTTATCTTGCTGACTTGGTCCGTGTAACGGAGAGGAGACGAAAGTCTCGTTGAGGGTTCCCTCGGAGTCATACTGGAGTACCGTATCCAGTAGTACAGTTACCGACGTGCTGATTCTCATGACCATCGAGCCCGAACCAATCCAAACATACCAAGAGGCGGCCCACCCGTTTCCGGGGAGAGGTGCAGGCGGGGAACGGGTTCGGTTTCTCGCTTGGATTTGCATGGGTGCCGGAAAGTCCTGGCGCGTCGGCCCGAGTAAGGGTTGGGCCGCGCTGCTCATTCTGGTTATGATCGCTAGCGCGCAATGCCGGGCGCAAGGTCAACCTGATTCCGCAAAGTCAACTTCCTCGGGTATCCGCTTTTCCGGAAGCGTCAGAATTCGGTCCGAGGCGTGGGGTTGGTTCAATGCCTCACCCGCCGACCCGAACTACGCTTTTTTCGCTTCTCTATTGCGACTCAGCCTCCGCCAAGACCGGAACAAGTGGGACTGGCAGGTGGAGGTTGCTCAACCGCTGTTGGCCAATCTACCCGAAAACGCCATTGCTCCGGCCCCTCAGGGCCAACTCGGCATGGGAGCGAGCTATTACGCCGCAAACCTGAGCACCACGCCTCTCAATTTGTTTCTCAAGCAGGGATTCGTCCGGACGAAGGGGCTCTTCGGCGACGGACCGAGCACCCTTCGCGTCGGGCGATTCGAGTTCATTGATGGAGCGGAGACCTCACCCAAAGACTCCACGCTGGCGGCGCTGAAACGCGATCGCATTGCCCACCGCCTGATCGGTAATTTCGGCTTCACGCACGTTGGGCGCAGCTTCGACGGCGCCCAGTATGTGCGCGGGACAGCTAGGACGAATATCACCCTGCTTGCGGCGCGAGCCACGAGCGGAGTCTTCCAAGTGAATGGATGGAGAGAGCTCGACACGGACATCTTCTACGGGGCGCTTACTCGGTCGGCGGGCAAGAAACAGCTGGGCGAATGGCGAGTCTTTGCCTTCAGCTATCACGACGGCCGCAATCTCTTGAAGGCCGACAACCGTCCTCAAGCGGTCCGCGCCGCGGATCACGAAAACATCCGAATCACCAGTGTGGGCGGCCATTACCTCCAAACCCTGGACGCCGGCTCGTGGAAGTTGGATGGATTACTGTGGGGTGCGGGGCAATCCGGGCATTGGGGAATTCTCGATCACCGGGCCAGGGCTTTTGCCGCCGAAGCCGGCCTGCAACCCAAGGTGAAACTCAAGCCTTGGTTTCGCTGTGGATATTTTTACAGCACGGGCGACGGGAACCCGGCCGACGGTACCCATGAGACCTTCTTTCAGGTACTGCCCACCCCCCGCATCTACGCGAGATTCCCTTTTTACAATCTCATGAACAATCAGGATGCGTTCGTGCAATTGATCCTCCGGCCTCATCCCAAGTGGACAATCCGCTCCGATGCGCACACCCTTCGCCTCACCGACTGGCATGACCTTTGGTACAGCGGCGGCGGAGCTTTCCAGCAGACCACGTTTGGCTACACCGGGCGCCCAAGTGGCGGCAGTCAGAGCCTGGCGAACATATACGACGTCAGCGTCGACTACCAATTGAACGCGCACCTGACCCTTACCGGATATTACGCAGGCGCGACCGGGAGGACCGTTATTGAAAAGATATATCCCACTGGAGCGGGAGGCCAGTTCGGGTACGGAGAGCTGAACTGGAAGTTCTAAGCACGTGTGGCTGCTCCGGCAGATCGAGATGAGTTTCATGATCAGTCTGGTTTGTGTGGCGCAGGCTATGGCAGATTGGCAAGTATGACTGAGAGCCGATATCGAATTCGAATCGCAGACGACAGTTACTGGCGCGAGCAGATCAAGTGTCAGCACGCCTGCCCTGTTCACACCGACGCGAGGGGCTACGTCCGGGCAGTTGCCGAAGGCGATTACGAACGGGCTTACCTGATCGCGCGCGGCCCGAACCCACTCGCCTCGCTCTGCGGGCGCATCTGCGGCGCTCCCTGCGAGGCCGCCTGCCGGCGCGGCTCCATCGACCAACCCATCGCCATCCGAGCGCTCAAGCGGTTTGTGTGCGAGCAGTTCGGAGTCGAAGCCAGCCCGGATCCCGGCGCCCGTCACTTCCCCTACCTGAAGGAATCGACCACCGACCGCGCCTGCGATGATGCCGACGAGCTTCGTCACCTGCTGGGGCTTCTTGCGCGGCAGGACTTTCCCAAACCCTCCGGCGAGCGCGTCGCCGTAATCGGTTCGGGTCCCGCGGGCCTGGCCGCCGCGCACGATCTGGCCCTGATGGGCTTCCGGCCGGTGGTCTTCGAGATGGAGCCGGTTCCGGCGGGCATGCTTTATACCGGCGTGCCGGGTTACCGCCTGCCGCGCGACCTGATCCGCGCGGAAGTGGCGGTGATCGAGTCAATGGGCGCGGAGATTCGCTGCAATACGCAAGTGGGTCGCGACGTGACGTTCGACGAACTTCGTCGCGATTTCGCTGCCGTCATTATCGCTTGCGGCGCCAAGCGCTCGCGCGCGCTCCCCATTCCGGGTGTGGAGGCCATCGGCGTTCTGGGCGGCGTGGATTTTCTGCGCGACGCGGCGCTGGGCAAAGAGGTCGCGCTCGGCCAGCGCGTCATCGTCATCGGCGGCGGCAATGTGGCCTACGACGTGGCGCGCACCGTGTTGCGCCAGGAGGAGTACGACGTGTCGCGCGTCGCCGCCCGCATGCGCGGCGTACGCGAGGTCAACCTGGTCTGCCTGGAATCTCTCGAAGAGATGCCCGCCGATACGGTCGAGATCGTCGAGGGCGCGGAGGAAGGTATTGTGCGCCACAACGGCTGGGGGCCGCGCGAAATCCTCGTGCGCGAGGAGGACGGCCAGAAATTTGTCACCGGCGTCCAGTTCGTGCGCTGCACTTCCGTCTACGACGAGAACAAGCGCTTCGCGCCCAAGTTTGACGAAAGCACGGTAACGACGGTCGAGGGCGACACGGTGCTGCTGTCAGTCGGACAATCCGCCGATTTGAGTTTCCTCGACCCGGCGCGCGACAGGATCGAAATGCGCTCCCCGCAACAGATTGTCAACGACCCGGCGACGGGCGCGACGTCGGCCCCCGGCGTCTTCGTGGCGGGCGACATTGCCTACGGGCCGCGCCTCATGATCCACGCCATCGCCAGCGGCAAGCAGGCGGCGCGCTCGGTTTACCGCTTCCTTCGCGGCGTCGAGATCGCGCCCGAGGAAGTTCAGTTCCACTTCCCCATTGAAAAATACAGGCGCGAAAAGACCTACGAACAGCGACTGCGCGAGCACATCCCGACGCTTGCCGCCGAGGAGCGGCTCAAGGACCCTGCGGCGCAGGTTGAACGGGGCTATGGCCCGGACCAGGCGACGAGCGAAGCGGGACGGTGCCTGGATTGCGGCGTCAACACCATCTTCGATGGCGAGCGTTGCATTCTGTGCGGTGGGTGCGTCGATGTCTGCCCGACAGTTTGCCTAAAGCTGGTCTCGCTCGACCGCGTGGAGCACACGACGGAATTTGAGACCGTCACGCGCCGACTGCTGGGGGAGGAAGCCCTGGCCGCGCCGGAAGAATTTAGCGCGATCATCAAGGATGAGGACCGATGCATCCGGTGCGGCCTGTGTGCGCAGCGCTGCCCGACCACGGCCATCACCATGGAACGTT
>JACQNR010000013.1 GCA_016202975.1 Acidobacteriota bacterium | reverse complement strand
CGATTATCGTCTCGACGCACGCCTTCGACCCCTTCCCCCCTCTCCCCAGGGGGGATACGATGTACCAAGGCTTCCCTACACCCGATAACGAATCCCCACCCTTTTTTTCTCATTGCCGCGGGGCCTCATTGGACCCGGCGAGCGCTTTGCGGCGCAGCCAACGCGCCCGAGAGGCGGCGCTTTGTGGTATGATGCGCCCGGTTGGGTGTATTGCGAGCCCGCGGGAACGGAGGCCCAAGGGGACGCGACCGGAAATATCGCACCGCGCCGCCATTAGAGTAGCGCAAATCCGCCGTGAAATTTCGCAAAATTGCGGTGCGCACAAAGAATTCTCGGCTTTGTTCATGGATGACAGCAACGAAACCGGCACGGCACGACGTCGAAGCACTCGAATTCTGCTGAGGGTCCCGTTGTTCATCAACGCCCTCCGCCAGTCGGATGAACCCACGTGGGAACGAGTCGAGACCGTGACCGTGAGCAAGCACGGGGGGATGGTCCGGGCTCGCGAACCCTACAATGTGGGGGACACCCTGGAAATCCACATCCGCGAAAAAGGACGCTCGGCTCGCGCGCGAGTGGTGTGGACATCCAGCCGGGTCACGGCTCAAGGTATCGAACTGGGCTTTGAACTCCTCGACGATGAAGCTTTTTGGGAGATAACCTTCCCGCCCGACCGCTGGACGGGGCGTGAACAAACTACGCAACAAGAGCCCTGAGCCTGACTTCGAGGCTTCAGAGGAATACGGAGACTTTCATGCTGGTGCGCGATTTCATGACTACGGACGTGACTACTTTGCAGGATACGGACTCGCTGCTCGATGCCCGGATGGTGTTTGTCCGGTCATCATTTCGTCATATTCCGGTGTTGCACGGCCGGCAGATTGTGGGCATCGTCACCGAGCACGATATTCGCCAGCATTCGCCCTCGTTGCTCACGGGGGTAGTTCAGGAAGAGTATAACCGCGTCCTCGAAACGACGCCCATCACGCGCGCCATGACCAAAGAGCCGGTGTCCGTCACCCCCGAGCAGCCGGTTTTTGAGGCTGCGCAGCTGCTCTACTCACGCCGCTTCGGCTGCCTGCCGGTGGTTGAGGACGGGGAACTCGTGGGCATCGTGACGACTTCCGATATGCTCCGCTTGCTCGTGCAGATCATCCATAGCCGCGGCCCGGCAGCGCGGGCCTGAAACCCGCGGGCTGAGTCTCTCCCCGCCAACCCCTTGTATGGCTCGAATTGCCCCAGGTCTGTCCTTCCATTACTATTCCATTCCTATGGACTGGCTGACCCTGCGGCGCACCCCGGAACCCGAAGTCATGGATGGTGCGGAGGAGGTCGAGGTGTACGCCTCGACTGCGGCCCAATCCTATCTCGAGGCCATAGACAACACACTTGTCGATCACGTTGCGCGACTGGGAATGGATTCCGGACGGCTGCTCGATATCGGCTGCGGCCCCGGCAACATTGCCCTGAAGATCGCCAGGCGTTTGCCGCAAATGCAAGTGGTCGGAGTCGATTTCTCTCTCAATATGATTCGCGCAGCAAGCGCCGCCGCGGGGGCCCAGCGACTCTCGCGCCAGGCGGAATTTTTTTCGGGTGACGCGAATCGTCTCTGCTTTCCAGATCAATCGTTTGACTTTGTGCTCTCTAATTCCGTGCTTCACCACCTGCACGATCCGCTTGCTATGCTCAATGAGATGGCACGCGTCGTGAAGCCCACCGGCATCGTCCTGCTGCGCGACCTGCGCCGTCCCGGCCGGCTGATCTTCCCGCTCCATGTCCGATGGTACGGGAGGCATTACTCGGGCTTGATGAAGAAGCTTTATACCGATTCGGTCCGTGCGGCCTACACGGGGGAAGAGTTGGCCCAGATGCTTCCAGGGTCGAGGCTTTCCGGGGCACAGGTCTTTTATCACGAGCGCACCCACCTGGGATTCGTTTATGATGGCCGTACGGGTAGAATTACCTGAACCGTCCCGAGCTGGAGTCTTCATGCGTACGATTTCGATTCTTCTCATGCTCTTGTGTGGCGCCTCCGCGACACTCGCAAAGGATAAGCCGCCGGTTGTTCATCGTATTCCGCTCCCGACGCGGCCGAACTTTTCCGATCTCGACTGGTTAGTCGGCGAGTGGGGAGGCAAAATGTCGGAAGAGAGTCCCGCCGGTGAAATCAGCCTTTCCGTTTCCTTCGACCTGGACAAACGCTACCTGATCTTCCGAAGCGAAGAAAAGCTTGCCGCAACGCCCTCGCTTCCGGAATACAGGGAATCCTGGCTGGGTGTTCTGACCCAGGATGTCGAGGGTGGAGGGTTCATTCTCCGCGCGTATTCCGACTCGGGCTTTATGACGCGTTATCGCGCCACGGTGGTAGCGGGCACGATCACGCTCAACCAGGAAGGCGGGGAACTGCCGCCGCCGGGATGGCTCTTCCGGCGCATTTTTCAGCGCACGGACGTTGGCGAACTTTTTGTCACCCTCCAGGCCGCGCCGCCGCAGAAACCTTTCTTCGATTACTACTCCGCCAAACTGAGCCGCGTTGCCCCATCGGCCGCATCCTCCACTCCTCCGGTTGCGAAACCCGCGACAGAATGAGGAGTCCTGTGCCGAGCTTATTCCGGCAAGGAGACATTCCAGCCTATTCGCGGTAGCCCTCCACCGTGTGGGGCTCACGCTTGGACCTTGTGCCCTCGACCCTTGCCCCTTTTGCGGTCTCCCACCCACCGACCCGCGCTTTCAGGCCCTTCTGCGCCGCATGACTTTTCCCCCGTAGGGGAGGGCTACGCCCTCCCGTGGGCGGGCAGAGCCCGCCCCTACCGCCCTTGAATTTCCCCCCCAGTCCGTCAGGGCACGACTTCAGTCGTGCCATAACCCGCGACCGTCTTAATGGCCTTTAGGCCCTGAGGGCTCAACGGCTAAAGCCGCCGACATCGCAAGGCCTCCGCACGGCACGCATGAATGCGTGCCCTGACGCGGTCGAATGCATCACCCCCGGAAGCGGACAGCTTTTCCCTCCCGCGGGCGGGCAAAGCCCGCCCCTACCTGGCGAATTGGAGTTAGAATAGGCGCACTGATAAAAATTCTGCGGGAGGGTGTGCCATGTCCAAAGGAAAAAAGATAGGCCTCGGCATTCTGGTCTTCATCGTCGTCGTGGTCGTGGCGCTGGCTGTGATCATTCCGCTGCTGATCGACATCGACCGCTACCGCCCGCAGGTGATCGCGCACATTCAGGAGGCCACCGGCAAACCCGCCGAAATCGGAAAACTTTCGCTCACCGTTTTCCCCAAGCTTTCGATCCGCGTAGACGAGTTTGCGCTGGGGAACCCGCCGGGATTCCCCAAAGGCTACCTGGTGAAGACGCCAAGGATATACGTTGAGGTGGACCGCGACGCGCTCTGGGAGCATAAGGTGATCATCCTGGCGCTGGAAGTGGATAAGCCCGTCATCCGCCTGTATTCCGACGCGCGTGGAAAATGGAATTTCGAGAATCCTCCCGCTCCGAGAACAGAATCCAAACCCGCGTCGAGCGATCCTTCCTCGTTTACGCTCGGGACCGTGGCGCGCGTCACGGCCAAGGATGCGGATGTTGCGGCGGCAAATTTGTCGTCTTCAGGCCGCGCGCAGCCGAATTTCTTCGAAGGCGGCGGTATCACCATCGATTTGCACGACGTGGATATCAACGCTTTCATCTCCGAGAAGGCGGCAGCCTCTCAAACCCAGCCCCCTGAGAACTTCGCACTCCGCCTGTTTGCCCCCACACCGCTTTACGCCGCAACGGCCGGAAAGCCCGCCGCGGAAGGAACACTCGAGGCCGATGCCCTGAGTTTCGGAGCTTACAAGGCGACTTCGGTCAAAACCAAGCTCCGGTTGTTTCCCAAGCAGGTGTTTCTCGACGATCTGAAGTTCAACCTGTACGGGGGTCACGCGGCGGGCAATATTTCACTCAACCTCGCCGGCCAGAGCCCGCGGTACACGCTGAACGCCCGCCTGAACGGAGTGGACATGCAAAAGCTCCTCGACAGCTTTCCGGACGGGCGTGGTCAGATGACGGGCAAGATGGATGGTGACATCAAGCTCGCCGGCACGGTTGTGAGCTCGCCTGATCCGCTCGCGGGAATCCGCGGCAGCGGAAAGGTGAACATCAAAGATGGCAAGCTCCCCAAACTGCAGATTAACAGGAATCTGATGTCGATCGCCAAGCTGGGACAACTCGGCGCGGCGTCGGGGGACCCTTCTGCGTTCGAATCCATTTCTTCCGATTTCAATATCGCCGAGGGAAAAATCAGCAGCGAAAAGATTTCCGTCGTCGGCACAGGGATGAACATTGACGGCTTGGGTGCCTTGACGCTGGCGGGCGAAGGGAGCCTTGCCTACGACGGTATCGCCAAACTCGCCGCTGCCCAGAACCCTTTGACCAACCTGATGGGAGGCTTGACCGGCGCCACCTACGAAGAGGGCAAACTGGTCTTCCCTTTTGCCGTGGGAGGCACGCTCTCCAATCCGCAATTCAAACTGAAATCTTTGGGCTCCAAGCAGCAGTTGACCGGAATACAAAGCTTGCTGGGTGGGCAGCAGCAAACCACGACACAGGATGGGCAAACAACGCAGGAGCCTCAGACTCCCGCCGACCTCGTCCAGGGGCTGAGCGGGCTGTTCAAGAAAAAGAACCCGGCCCAGGATACCACCACCCCGCCCAAATAGGGGGCCGCGTCGCTTGACGCACCCGCAACCTTCCCCCTCTTGATCTCAGAGGCTACATCTGCTAGCCTACATGACGCGCCTTCCGGGCCCGCCCCCGGGGGCTCCACGATTGCGGCAGGCCAGGGGGAGGCGGAAGTGTAAAACTCAAAACATCGAGGTATGAATATCAATGTTGATCCGGCATATGCACGGAGTAGGCGTCGTGACAAAGTGACGTAGGCTGGTATCTGCGGGGCATTGAAATTGAAGAAGTGGCGGAACGAACCCACGATGTTATTGAAAACAAAGGAGCAAAGAATGTAGAAGCGGCCCGATGGGCCGCCTTCTCATGATGGCGAGGCTCCAATAGAAGGTCTCCACTTTAGCGAAACATGGGCGCGGCAAATGGCTGAAAGAAAACGTCCTGGCGGGCTGGCCTTAGTTAGCTTGATATTCAGAACTCGAGGAACGAAGCCACGATGTTGTTGAAAACAAAGGGTCTGGCCAGAGATGAGCTGATGACGGCCGGGCTTGACGCCTAGGCAAGCATTAAGACAGGGCTGTGCTTGACTTCGATTCACCAGGCGCTTAGGATTCGATTCCCTTTTGCAATTCCTTTGCCTCCTTAAGGAGAGGTCGATCCTGGAGATGGCTGAAACTAAGTCCTGGGCCAGTGTGCTGCGATGGGCGGTGGGAGGCTGGCGGGCTTCCATCCTGATTCTGCTGCCCGGCGCCGTCGCGCTCGAATACATGCACCAGCATCCCGTCCTGGTTTTCGGCGTGGCTGCTTTGTCGCTGGTTCCCCTCGCCAGTCTGCTCGGTGAGGCGACGGAGGAGCTTGCCGGGCACGTCGGCTCGGGGGTCGGCGGATTTCTGAACGCCACGCTCGGCAACGCCGCCGAGCTGATTATTGCCTTCCTGGCGCTGCGTAGCGGTCATACCGAGGTGGTCAAGGCTTCGATTACGGGCAGCATCATTGGAAATCTACTACTGGTCTTTGGCGCGGCGGTGCTGATCGGCGGCATGGGGCGCGAAAAACAGACCTTCAATCGCACGGCGGTGGGCGCGAACACCTCGATGCTCTTTCTGGCGGTGGTGGCGTTGGTCATGCCGGCTCTCTTCGAGCTCGCGGTGTTTGGCAAGCTGGAAGAACACGGTGAAGTGATCGAGCGTCTGAGTTTCTGGACTGCCGCGGTGTTGCTGGTCAGCTATTTCGCCAGCCTGATCTTCACCTTCCGCACGCACAAGGACGTGTTTCGGGGGGGTGGTCACCTCCACGTCCCGCAGCTCGGGCGGGCCACGGCGATCGCTGTCCTTGTGGGAGCGACGCTGTTGATCGTCGTGGCGAGCGAGATTCTGGTGAGCCAGCTGGAATTTGTCACCAAGTCGCTGGGCTGGACGGAGCTCTTTGTAGGACTGGTCATCGTCGCCATCGTCGGTAACGCGGCCGAGCACTCCACGGCCATCATGATGGCGCGCAAAGACAAGATGGACCTGGCGCTCAACATCGCCGTGGGTTCAAGCACGCAAGTGGCATTATTTGTGGCGCCCCTGCTGGTGGTCGTTTCGCAGCTGATGCCTTCCCACATGTCGCTGGTATTTCATCCCCTCGAAATTGCCGCGGTGATTTTTTCCGTGGGCATCGTCATTCTGATCGGGCAGGACGGTGAAACCAACTGGTTCGAAGGCCTCCAGCTGCTGAGCGTTTACGCCATTCTCGCGGTGTTCATTTTCTTTCTGCCGGGGGCGTGAATGGCATTGACCCTTTGGCTGGAGAATCCCCACCTTGACGGTGGGGGTGCGCCGCGGCAAATTTGTGCTTGGGGGTGAGCACTTTGCTATAATGAGATTTCCCGAAGCTCCCTACGCCATAAGGGCGCCCGGCGGCGCCGGAAGATTTCTGAGCAATTGTGTAAAGCTGAGTGCCTATGAATTATTTTGGCGCCAACCGCGACACTTTGGTATGCCTGCTGGCGGGAGGCACCGGCGAGCGCCTGATGCCTCTGACGCGCGACCGCGCCAAGCCCGCTGTGCCGTTTGGCGGAATCTATCGAATCATTGATGTCACGTTGTCGAATTGCATCAATTCCGATCTGCGGCGCATATTTGTCATCACGCAATACAAGGCGCTTTCCCTCAACCGTCATATCCGCGAGGGGTGGGCGGGGCTGCCCGGCGAACTTGGCGAGTTCGTGCAGATCTTGCCGCCCCAAATGCGCGTGGGCGAGTTCTGGTACCGCGGCACCGCCGACGCCATTTTCCAGAATCTCTATTCCATCGGAAGCGAGCCCTGCAAGTATGTTCTGATTCTCTCCGGCGACCACGTCTACAAGATGAATTACCAACTGATGCTCCAGCAGCACATCGACGCGGGCGCGGACGTCACCATCGGGACGATCGAATTCGACATTGCGGAGGCCTCGCGCTTCGGAGTCTGCGAGGTGGACAAGAACCATCGCCTGGTCGGCTGGGAGGAAAAGCCCCAGAAACCCAAGCCTTCTCCGGACAATCCCAACAAAGTGCTCGTTTCGATGGGGATCTACTGCTTTAACCGCGACCTTCTTATCCAGGCGCTGATGTACGATGCTGAAGACTCGAGTTCCAGCCACGACTTCGGAAAAAATATTGTCCCCCGGCTTCTGAATCAGTCGCGCGTGTACTCCTACCAGTTCCGCGACGAAAACTCGAAAGACGCGCAGTACTGGCGCGATATCGGAACGATCGAGGCCTACTATGAGGCCAACATGGATTTAACTTCGGTGTCCCCGGTCTTCAACCTTTATGACAGCCACTGGCCCATCCGAACCTACCAGCCGCAATACCCTCCCGCCAAATTTGTGTTCGCGCAGGAGGGACGCAGAATGGGTATTGCTGTTGATTCTATCGTTTCCTCAGGAAGTATTATCTCTGGAGGCCGGGTTACCAATTCCATTCTCTCCCGCGATGTTCGCATCAATAGCTACACAGAAATCGAAAGCTCTATCCTCTTTGCCCACGTCAACATCGGCCGCTATTCCCGCATCCGCCGAGCCATCATTGACCGCCATATCCACCTGCCGGAAGAAACCGAGATTGGCTTTAACCCCGAAGAGGATCGCAAGAAATACCACGTCACCGAAACCGGCATCGTCGTCGTCGTTCCCGAGCAGCGGATGTTTGAGGACCCGGAATAGAGCAGTGACGAGTGGCATGTGACGGGTGACGAGCCAAGCGTATTTTGCGATTTAGCGATTGGGTGATTGGGCGATCGAAGGCAAAGACTTGCTCAGGAAGTCATTCACTCCATCACTCAATCACAAAATCGCTCGATCGTTTCACTCGTCACTTGTCACTCGTCACTGTATTTCCGGCACCGCCGGTAGCAGCGTCCACGCCGGCACGCGCGCAAACGCTTCAATTCGCGCCAGCCAATGCTGAACCGAGGCGGGGCGGCTGAAGGTCTCCGTGTTATTGAGGAGGTCGTGGATTTGCTGGAAGATGTCCTTGGGCGGTGGCAGGTAGACCAGATCCACTTTTTCACCGGCGGGAATGTTCGCTAGTTTCTTGGCGGAGGAGATGGCCGTATCGAGGCCGCCGAGTTCATCGACGAGTCCCAGGTCGCGGGCCCGTTCGCCGCTCCAGACACGCCCCTGCGCGATCTTATCCACGGCAGCGACGTCCATCTTGCGCCCTTCCGCGACGCCCCGGATGAAATTGTCATAGATCTCGTGCATGTATCTCTGCATCGAATCGCGTTGGGCGGGAGTGAAATTCTGGAACGACCAATCGAACGTGCTGTTCTCCGCGGTCACCAGGTGATCCTTGGTGAGGCCGAGCTTTTCGTAAAGACCCAGCAGGTTGAATTTCCCGCTTAGTACGCCGATCGAGCCCGTGATGGTTCCCGGCTCGGCGACGATCCGGTTCGCGGACATGGCGATCCAATAGCCACCGGAAGCCGCCACGTTGGACATGGAGACGACCACGGGCATTTGCTTTTTGGTGAGAAGCAATTCGCGGCGGATGACCTCCGAGGCAAAAGCCGCCCCACCCGGCGAATCGATGCGGAGGATCACAGCCTTGATCGAATCGTCCTCGCGCGCGCTCTTGAATTGCTCCGCGATGGTGTCGGCACCCATCATTTCTTCTCCAAACGGATTGTTGGCGCTTTTCCCGGGAAGAATCATTCCGGAAGCCAGAATGACCGCGACCTTGGAGAGGCCGCCGCGTTCCGTGCGGTTCAGGTATTCCTTGACGCTGACGCGGCTGTTATGGCCGCCGTTCTTCTTGTCGACGAGGTCGCGGAATTCGTCGGCGTACGCGACGCGATCGATCAGCTTCGCGGCGAGCGCTTCGGGCGAGCTGAACGGGCCGCGCGCGATGAGCTGGCCGGCTTCTACCGGCGAAATCCGGCGAGACTCAGCCACGCCCTGGACGTACTGGTTGTACAGGTCTTCCAGCAGCGCCTGGTCGGCCTCGCGATGAGCTGGCGTGTATTTCTTTTCCTGATAGATGTTGGTGGCGTTCTTGTAATCGCCGATGTGGTAGAAGTCTGGATAGATCCCGAGCTTGTCAAAAGTGCCGCGCAGAAATGTCGTGGAGGTCATCATGCCGTGGATGTTGAGCAGGGACGTGGGCAGCAGCACCACGGTCTGGCCGGCGGAAGCAAGATAGTACGATCGGTTAGTGCCAAATTCGAGATAGGCAATGCTGAATTTCCCCGCCCGGTGGAATTCCCCAAGTTTGCGCCGGAGTTGCTGAATCTGGGCTATGCCCAGCGTCGATTCCCCCACCTCCATCTGCATGCCCGCGATGCGCGGGTCGGTGCTGGCGCGGTCGAGTGCTTCAATCATGTCGCTGACGCTGGTCGAAGAACCGAGGAGAGTCCCCACAAAGGAATCATGGGGAGTCCGTTCGTCGATGGCCCCTTCGATGCGCAGCGTCAGGACGCTATTCTTTTCCACGCGCTTGGAAAACGGGCCGAAGGAAAGGACCACGATCTCCACGACCGCAATCAAAACAATCAATACCAGGACGATCTTTGCAATCTTCTTCATTCCAGCCTCCGGGGTGATGTCGCGCGCCCAGCCTGCCGCGCCACCAGAGGCACGGGCAGGGAACCGATGCGCCGATCGGATTCACACCTATTATCTATGCCGCACCGCAGATTGCAAATTGCGGGGGTCGGGGAGACTTCGTTTCGGTCCAGCCTCCTGGCCGCGTGCTACAATCCGGGCCTATCCTCCCCGAAGCCCAGCCGAACGTGAGGTTTTACCATTGGAGTCGCCGTCAACCACAGTGCCCTTGCCGCGAAAGCTTCGGAGCGCCGGATTCGCATTCCTCATCTCGCTCGTTATACCCGGCAGCGGACAGGTCTATTGCGGCAAGAAGCTGCGCGGCGTTTCCACCTTTGTCATCTTCCTGCTCGCCGCGTTCGGCGTGGTCGCACTCAACACGGAGAGCGTTCTCCGGGGCGCAAGTCTTCGCTACTTGGCGGCGATCTACATTTTCTCATTCCTCGACGCCTATTACACCGCCCTCGAGGTCAACGTGGAGAAGGATCCGCCCGCTTATCAGAATCCACGCGTGGCGGCCGTCCTGAATCTGCTCACCAACGGATTCG